>CAYTJW010000222.1:0-7622 GCA_964438135.1 uncultured Thermoanaerobaculia bacterium | reverse complement strand
AGGTCCAGGTCCAGGTCCAGGTCGACGCTGGGCCGCGAGCAACCGCTGCGATGCACGCCTCGACCGGCGGGGAGGATCCCGTTAGACCTTGAGCCGCCTCACGAACGGCTCGAAGGTCATGAAGTCGGCGTGGTGGACGATCCACGCCTCGGTGGTGCGGGCGACCATGTCGCCCTCCCCGGCGTGCGCGGCGACGATGTGCGCGACCGCGTCCGGCAGGCCGCACTCCATGGCCAGGGCGACGCCGGTGAACGGGTGGCGGAGGTACTTGCCGCGAACGCTCTCGCGGCTGCCGCCGCTGCCGTCCCCCTCGTACTCGAGGAGCTTGCCCACGTCGGCGAGGATGGCGCCGGCGATCAGCACGTCCATGTCGACCGGCAGCGCGTCGCCGCAGAACTCGCGGATCTTCTCCCCCGCGTCGCGGGCGACGTGCACCACCAGGCGCTTGTGGGCCAGGAACGACACCGGGCAGCCCGGCGCCTTGAGGGTGAAGGGGATCCGCTCCAGGTCGTCGGGCGCGAGGGGGGAGAGCTCGAACGCCCGCTCCCAGCACCGCGTCACCTTCGCGGCCAGGTCGGCGTTCTCGATCCAGGCGATCTCGGGCCAGATCCTCCGCACCTCGTCGGACAGCATTCGGACCTCCTCGACCCCGAGCGGCCCGCCGCCGGCTCAGCCCGGCGCGGGTGGCGCCGTCGCCTGGGCGGTGGCGGGCTCGCTCCGTTGCTCGACCAGCGACTCGACTCGCGCCAGGGAATCGGGCTCGGACAGCTCCGGGCCGCAGTCGGCGGGGACCACCCCGCCCAGGCCGTCGACCAGGCGCAGCAGCCACCCCTGCTCGACCTCGCGCCACTGCAGCAGGCGCCGGCCGGCATTCGGGGCGGCGACGGCGAACAGCACCAGGCCGCGGGCGGCGGTGTCGAACACCCCCGCCAGGGCGGCGACGCCGCCGTCGGTGATGCGCAGCGTCCCGGTCTTGAGCGCCAGGCCGCGGGCGTAGGCGGGGGTCGCCAGGGCCGGGAACATGCGGGCCACCGGGGCGTCGTCGCAGCCCGGCACCGGCAGCAGGTCGCGCGGCGCCAGGGCCAGGGCGCAGGTGGTCCGCTCGAGCTCGCGCATGAGGCGCACCACCAGCCGCGCCGTCATGCGGTTGCTCCTCTCGCCCGAGGCGGTCTCGAAGCTGACCTGGCCGGCCGGGGCGGCGAGCTGGTGGCGCAGGTACAGCTCGAGCCCCTCCGCCCCGCCGAGGGGGTCGGCGACGCGGATGATGTCGTTGTTGGAGTACGCGTTGAACCGCTTCAGCACGAACTCGAGGGGGTTGGAGAGGTGGCGGACGAGGGGCGTCGTCGCCGCCGCCCCGTCCACGGCCACCGCCGGCCCCTGGATCCGCACCCCCGGCGGCGCCCCGGGGTCGAGCCCGCGGCGGGCCGCCAGGGCGCGCCAGGTCGCCTGCTGGCGCCGGTTCCAGCGCCCCCGGTCGAGGGCCTGCCGGACCCGCTGCGCCATCACCAGCGCCCGTTGCCCCTGGTCCTCGAGGCGTCCCTCGGCGCCGTGCTCCCAGCCGATGGTGAACGGGCCGCTGACCGCCAGGCCGCCGGTCACCCGGCGCACGCCGAGGCGGTTGAGCTCGAGCGCGACGAGGAAGGCGTTCTGGTCGTGGAAGTCGGGGTCGCCGCCCCCCTCGACCACCAGCTGGCCGTCGACCGAGCCGGTGGCGCGGTCCCAGGTGCCGCGGTAGGAGACGGTCGTGACGTAGCAGTGGTCGGGGCCGAGGCGGTCGAGGGCGAAGAGGGAGGTGGCGACCTTGACCACCGAGGCCGGGTTGAAGGGCTCGTCCGCACCCTGGCTGGCGATGACCTCGCCGCCCAGGGTCTCGACGTGGAACAGGAGCCGGTTCGGGTCGGGCGCCGGGCTGCGGCTGCGGCCCGCGCCCAGCGTCGCCCCGGCGACCAGCAGCAGCAACAGGGTCCGTCTCACGGCGCCGGATGATAGCAGGCCAGCCCGCGGGCGGGAGACCGGAGGGACCCGTCGGACCCGGGGGGCTCCCGCCAGCCGCCTGTGGGGATCGGGGTCCTCACGGTTGAGTCAGGTTCCGTGGGACGCCTCGGAACGTGGTCGTGGTCATGGACGTGGACGTGGACGTGGACGATGGTCGGGCGGGGTCCAGGTCCAGGTCGGGGTCCAGGTCCCCGTCCACGTTGGGCCGCGAGCTACCGCTGCGATGCACGCTTCGACCGGCCGGGAGGCTCCCGCTAGAGCGAGAAGCCGAGATAGCGGAAGACGCCGGCGCAGCGGGGGCAGCCGCGGGCGTGGCGGCGCCAGCGGCTGACGTACTTGGCCCGCGGCGACTGCTGGGCCAGGATGGCCGGGCTGACGTGGCCGCCGGCCTCGGCGAGCAGGCAGGTGCGGCAGAAGCGGGTCACGAAGCCCGGCTCCAGCATCCGCGCCACGAGCCGGTCGAGGCTCCAGCGCCGGCCGTCCCCGGTCATCACCGCTGCCGTCATGGCCCGTTCGACCTCCCCCCTGCCGACGCCAGTGTACGACAGTCGCCCGGGTGCTGTCGTGACCGTCGTCGCACCCCCCGCTCGGGCGGGCGGGGTGCGGTGGCAGGGGCCCGTCTCAACCCGCTCGAGGGGCGGCGGCGCCGTCGCCGGCCTCGACCAGCAGCCGGAAGTCGACCAGGGCCCGGAGGAGCTCGGGCGGGATCGCGACGCCCCCCGATTCGGCGATCGCCGCCAGCGCCTCGGCGGTCGGCCGGCCGTCGAAGTGGTGGAGGGCCGCGAGCAGCCGGCGGGGCAGGGTCAGCGGGTCGTAGGGGGAGTAGGCGACGACCCGCACCGCGGCGGCGCCCGCCCGCCGCACCGAGTGGGGGCCGAGCCGGAGGGCTTCCGGCAGGGTCCGGTCGTGCAGGGCCGCGAGCGCCGCGGCCGCCTCCCGGACGCAGGTCGCCAGGCGGTCGCCGCCGAGGCGCGCCACCTCCGGCCAGGGGAGCGACTCCGCCACCTCCCAGCACTGGCGGAAGAGCTCCTCCTCCCGCCCGTGCCACTCGGCGCACAGGCGGTCGTGGGCCTGCCTGGCCGCGTCGCTGTCGACCGGGTCGGCGGGGGCCGCCGGCGACCCTCGCTCGACGAGGGCCTGCACCCCGGGCAGGGCGGCGAGGTGCGGGCTCGCCCGGCAGGCGCAGTGCACGGCGACGGCCACCTCCGCCGTGCGCAGGAGGTGGCGCAGAGCGGTCCACAGCCGGTGCGAGACCGCGCCGCGGCCGTGCCGGCAGTACCAGGTCGAGCAGCTCGAGCTCCGGTACGGCCAGATGCCGCAGCCCCCGTCGGCGGGTCGGTAGAAGGGACACCGCAGCGTGACCTCGCGCCCGAATCGGCCCGAGCTCTTCATGGCGCGGTAGAGCGTGGCGTAGGTGGGGGTGGCCCGCAGCCAGAGCGGGCTCAGCCCCACCCGGGCTCGGATCCGGGCGAGCGCGGCCACGCGCCCGTGCTCGAGCTCCGGGCCGGGGTCCGACAGCAGCGCCCCGACCAGGAAGCTCGGCAGGGCCGGCTGGTAGGTGCAGCACTTGGTCTGCGGGTGGAAGGAGCTGGCGGCGGGTCGTCCCGGGGCGGCCCCGTCCTCGAGCATGGCGCACTCGGCGCAGGTGGCCCTGCTCTCCTCGGGCGGGGCGGCCCCGAGCGCTTCCCGGATCCACCGCTCGTGCAGGGCGGGCAGGGGCATGGAGGTCCCGGGTCGAGGGTAGCGCGGCGCCGCGCCCGGGTCGAGCGCCCTTGGCGAGGCGCAGGCTCGAGACGCGAACGCCGGGCCGCGCGGCCCGGCGTCCGGGGAGGCACGCCCGGCGCCCGTCGCGCCGGGACCTCGCGCCCTACTCGGCGCTGAAGCTCTGCAGCCCGACCGGGATGGTGGTGTCGAGCCAGATGTCGTCCATGTAGCTCTCGGTGCAGCCGTCGGAGAAGAGGTCGAAGGCCTGGATCTCGTTGGCGCCGCCCACCTGCCACGCCACCGGGCCCTCGAGCAGGGTGTTGTTGTAGTAGTAGGTGGCCTGGTTGGTGTCGAGGTTGACCTCGATCCGGATCTCGACCCACTGGTTGGTGATGAGGGTGGCGGTGCCGGTCAGCGGGTTGCCGGTGCCGCCGACGTTGACGATCTGGCCCGGGGTGCCGCCGGTGCACGGGGCGGCGGCGCACATCCTGAGCTGCGCCGACCAGTTGTTGGTGCCGCCGAAGGTGTTGAGGACGATGAAGTAGACGTCGCCGGTCGAGGTCGAGGGCAGGTAGACCCAGGCCTTGATGTACCAGGTGCCGGAGGTGACGCCGGAGAAGGTGTGGACGGTGTCGGACGGGTTGACGACCAGCAGCGAATTGGGCGCCGAGTGGGACTGTGCAGTGCTGACGATCGAGCCGTAATTCCCCGAGCCGTCCCAGTCGGTCCAGCCGCCTTGGCCAAAGACGTTCGACCCCGCCGCGTAGCTGTCGAAGGTCTCGACGAAGAGCTGCGCCTCGGACGTGACCGGGAGCACCGCGACCAGCGCACCCACAAGCAGGACCCAGATACCCTTCATGAGCGAATCCCCCTTCGAGTTGACGCGAGCCGACCTCAAGCTGGGCCGAGATGGCGGCGGACGGCCCGGTCACCACCTCCGGTTCGCTGTGGCAGGGTGCATCGTAGACCACCGCGGCGGCCCGTGTCGAGACCGGAACCGGCCCGGGCGTGGGTCAGTCGGGACGCCTGCTGCCACAACGCGCGTGCGAGCCGCCGGACCCACCCGCGGGGCCCGGGTCCCGCGATCGTCTTCCCCGGCGGCCGGCCGCAGACGCTCCGGCCACCCCCTCGCCGCGCGCCCGACGGCCCTGAACCCGGGCAGGACGCGGTAGGATGCTCGGGCGGGGGAGCCCGCCGGAGGTGGCCGATGCGTCTCGTTGCCAGCCTGTTGACCGCAGTGGTGGTCGGGGGCGTCGGGCCGGCGCCGGCGGGGGCACTGCCACCCCTCGACGGGCCGCACCGGCCCTTCCAGGACGAGCTGCTCGACCGGCTGGTCGGGTCGTGGCGGGTGACGGGGGTCATCCAGGGCGAGCCGGCCGAGCAGACGCTCGAGGCGACCTGGGTCCTCAACCACCAGTTCCTGCGTCTCGACTACGAGGGCGTCGGCGCGCCGCCGGCCGGCGAGCCGCGCTACCAGGCGACGGTCTTCGTCGGCCGCGACAACCTGAGCGAGCGGTACGTCGCCCACTGGGTCGACGTCTTCGGCGGCCGCTGGTCGACCACCCTCGGCTTCGGCACGCGCCAGGGCGACGCGGTCGTCTTCCGCTTCGAGTACCCGGACGGGCCGTTCGAGAACACCTTCGGCTGGAGCCCGGGCACCGGCCGCTGGCGCTTCCTGCTGCGCAGCCGGGACTCGAGCGGGGCCTGGTCGACCTTCGCCGACCTCGAGGCCGCCCCGGCCGCCCCGGTCGGAGCGTCGGCCCCGGCGCCCGCGCTGGTGGACGTGGCCGCGCTCGAGGCCGAGGTGCGCGCCACCGAGACCGCCTTCGCGAAGACCATGGCCGACCGCGACCACGCGGCCTTCGTCTCGTTCCTCGCCGAGGACACGGTCTTCGTCGGTCGCACCGTGCGCCGTGGCCGCCAGGCGGTGGCCGACGGCTGGAAGCCGCTCTTCGACGCGCCGGAGGCCCCGTTCTCCTGGGCGCCGGAGCAGGTGGTGGTGACCGCGGGCGGGACCCTCGCCCTGTCCTCCGGGCCGGTCTTCGAGGGCGAGCGGCGGGTGGGCACCTTCAACTCGACCTGGCGGCGCGAGCCGGACGGCAGCTGGAGGATCGTGCTCGACAGCGGCTGCCCGCCGTGCGGGGGCAGCTGAGCGCCGGTCAGGCCGGTCGTCGCCGCAGGGCCAGGTTGCGGCCCAGGAACGGCTCCTCGTCCTCGAGGCTGCCGCTCGAGACCTGGGCCGCGGCCTTGCAGCCGCCCTGGCAGGTCGGGAGCAGCCGGCAGCCGGAGCAGGAGGCCGGCGCGGCGGCGACGAACGGGGCCAGCCGCTCGGCCGCGACGATGGCGGCGAAGGGCTCGCGCCAGGCGTTGCCGAGCACCGTGGTCGAGTGGTTGCAGGGGCGGACGTCGCCGTTCGCCGCCAGGGTGAAGTAGGCCCGGTCCGTGCCGGCAGCGCAGAAGCCGAAGCCGAGGTGGGGGTAGGCGCCGGTGTCGACCAGGCACGGCTGCACCGGCACCGAGCAGGAGATGGGCAGGCCGTGGGCGGCCGAGAAGGCGTCGGCCACGGCCAGGGCCCCCGCGAGCTCGGCGGCCGACGGCAGCAGCTCGTCGACGTGGGCGACGCCGCGGCCGCCCGGGTTGAAGCGGTTGAGGAGGACGCCGCTGGCGCCGAAGGCGAAGGCGAGCTTCAGGGCGTCCGCGAGGTCGGCCAGGTTGCGGCGGGTGGCGACGAAGGCCGTCACCGCCCGCGCGCCGTGCCAGCGGATCTCGGCCAGGGCGGCGAGGACGGCGTCGAAGGCCCCGGCCGCGCCGGACAGCTCGTCGTGCACCTCCCGCCGGTGCGACAGCAGCGGCAGCTCGAACAGGCCGACGCCGCGGCGGACGAGGTCCGCGACCGAGTCGGCGTCGAGGCGGTGGCCGTTGCTGATCAGGGTGACGCCGGCCCCGCGGCCGCGGAGGGAGCCGACCAGCCCGGGCAGGCCGGGGTGGAGGAGCGGCTCGCCGCCGGTGAGGGTGACGTGGCCGCAGTCGACCTGGTCGAGGACGTGCGCCAGCAGCGGCTCGAGGTCGACCGGCCGCGTCTCCTCCCCGGCGCCGGCCCAGTCGGGGTGACGCCAGTGGTTGTAGCAGTGGAGACAGGCGTGGTCGCAGGCGCGCGTGACTTCCACCAGGAGGGTGACGAGGCGCGGGCGGGCGCTCACGAGGTGCGCCGGCCGAGCAGCAGCTCGACCAGCACCCCCGCGGCCGCCGCCGCCGCCGGCGTCGCCTCGGTGGCGGCCAGGTCGCCGCCCTCCTGGCCGGCCTGGAAGCGCGCGAGCCAGGTCAGGTCGCGCTCCAGGGCGGCGCGGGCGCGGGCGACGGTGGCGGGGTCGACCTGGCTGCGCTCCGCCATCTCGGCCAGGGCCGCGCGCTGCTGCATGAGGTCCTGGCGGGGGGCGTAGACCGGCGGCAGGGCGACGTAGCAGGTGGCGACCTGGCGCTGGACGTGGGCCACCGCCTGGCCGAAGCCGACCCCGATCTCGGCCGCGACCTCGGCCGCGATCTCGCCGTCCGCGACCAGCCGCTCGAGCGCCGCCGCGTGCCGCCGGGACAGCTCCGCGGCGAAGGCGGCGGCCTCGGTCGACAGCAGGCTCGGGTCGGCGAGGTCGAGCCAGCACTGGCGCAGCTCCCCCCAGCGGGGGTCGGCGGCGAGGGGCGTCGGCCCGGGCGTCGGCGGCACCGGCGCGTAGCAGGTCGGCATCTGCGGCTGGTCCTGGCCCTCGCCCAGCCGGCCGGTGGCGCCCAGGGTCGCCAGCGCCACGCCGACGTCACGCATGAAGTCCCGGCGGTTGCTGCTCATGCTCGCCTCCGGTCCCGCTCGCCGTCCCCAGCGTACACCATCCGGGGCCGACCAGCCGCGCACCCCGCCCGCCGCCGCCGACGCG
>CAYTJW010000221.1:0-7624 GCA_964438135.1 uncultured Thermoanaerobaculia bacterium | reverse complement strand
CCGGCGACCACAGGTAGCTCGCGTAGCCTTCCCCGGCGTCGAGCACCACGCTCCCACCGGCGCACACCTCGCCCGGCCCGCTGACCACCGGCGCCGGCAGCGGCTGCACCGTCACGTCGTGCGAGGGCGAGGTGGACTGGCAGCCGCCGGTCGAGGTGACGGTGACGGTGTAGCTCGTCGTGGACCCCGGGCTGACGAGAATGGTCTGGGTCGTCTCGCCGGTGCTCCAGAGGTAGCCCGAGAAGTCGGCCCCGGCATCCAGGGTCACGCTGCCGCCCGCACACACCTCGGAGGGCCCCGTGATCGCCGCCGGCGTGATGACGTGGAGCGAGACGCCGACCGACTGGGGCGTGTTGACGGCGTACTCGCCACTGACGTCGACGGCCGCGGCATGGGAACCCAACGCGAGCCCGGCATGGTCGACGGAAACCTGGACCGTGGCCGGGGCCGTCCCCGCTGCCGGGTTGACGACGGCCCACGCGGCGCTCGGCGCCGCGCTCCACTGCAGGGTGCCGCCGCCGACGTTGGCGATGGCGATTCCCTGCGCCTGCGGCGGCGCTCCGCCGAGCTCGGCGCAGAAGCCGAGGCTGGCCGGAGCCAGCGCGATGAGCGGCTGGGCATGGACCGTGCACGCGCCCGGCGTGGCGGAGCGGACCGGCACCAGGCCGCCGTCGAGAACGAGCTGGGGGAGGGCAACCGTGCCGGCGCCCTCGCCGACCGCGGTCACCTCGAGCCGGAGCAGGACCCCCGGCGACGATGCCGGGCTGCCGCCGGACAGGCTCGCCGACACGCTGCCCGGGCTCGAGCTGTCGGCGACCAGGGTCCAGTCAGCGACCAGCGGTCCGAGGGCGACCGAGTCGACCCGGATCAGGGCCGGGTCGTAGCCGAGCTCCAGCTCGACGCTGCTGACCGCGGCGTCGAGAGCGGTGATCGTCACCTCGACCGCCCCCGGCTGGGTGACGACTAGCTCGAGGCTGCTCACCGCGACCTCGGCATAACCCTCAACGGCCAGTATCCCGTCCGCCGCCCCGACCTCGTTCCACACCGAGGAACGGTCCACGAGCTGCACGAGCCCGTAGTAGGTCGTGCCGGGCGCGAGCGTGAGGCCGGTGAAGACGGCCGACGTGGGGATCTCGAGCGGCTCAGCCTCGAGCCGGGTCATGGGCACGACGTCGTCCGTGGTCGGGCTGGTTCCCAGACCGAGCTTGAAGAAGGCGAAGCCGGCCGCGCTCTCGGGCATGTCGAAGCTCAGCTCCAGGGTGTCGAGCGCGCTGGTGGTCTCGCCCTCGTCGGTGACGGTCGGGGCCGGCACCGGACGCGGCCGGGATCGGTACAGGCTGAAGCCGTCGGCGGCGAAGAACACCGGCTCCCCGGCCGCGGACACGGACCCCAGCAGACGGCCGAGCTGGTTGGCCAGCCCAGCCTCGAAGACCACCCCCTCCCAGTCCGGCTCGTGGGTCGAGCGGAGCTCGCCGCCGCCGTAGTTGTAGAGGATGTGGTCCGGGTCGACCGGGTCGACGGCGAACTGGTGGACGTTCATGCCCGTCACCAGCTGCCAGGACACGCCGTCGTCGGTGGTCACGAACACCCCACCGTCGGTGATGGCGTAGAGCCGCGAGCTGTCGACCGGGTGGGCAGAAATGGCGGAGACCCGCGCCTCCTCGATCCCGGCGTTGGCGGCGGTCCAGGTGGCGCCACGGTCGTCCGAGCGCCACACCCCGGCGCCGGCCGTGCCCACGAAGAGCACGTCACCGTTGGTGGGCCTGACCGCCATGCAGCGCAGCTCCTTGTCGGCGGGCAGCCCCTCGGCAATGGAGTACACCTCGAGCTCGCCGAGGTCGTCATACGCGTTCTCGCAGCGGTAAATCTTGGGCGCGCCAGAGTTGCGGATCTCGGTGTAGATGACGCCGTCCACCTGCGGGTGGAACTCGAAGGCCAGGTAGCTGCCGATCGGGAAGCTGCCCCCGCCACCACCCCCGGTGCCGACGCCAACGCCGTCGAGCCGGTTCCAGGTGTGTCCGCCGTCGGTGGAGCGCCCGATCCCGATCCCGTCGCCGCCGGTGAAGAGCATGCTGTCGTCGTGCGGGCTCGCCTCGAGGAAGTTGATGGTGATCGCGGTGACGAGCTCCTCCCAGGTCGCGCCCCAGTCGAGGGACTTGAACATCCCCCCGCCGCTGAGGCCGATCGAGTAGGCGGCGTAGAGAAGGCCGGGAGTCGAGGTCGCCTCGACCTTGACGAAGTCGAGTGCGCGCAGCCCTGCGCTGCGAGCGACCCAGGTGCCGCCGTCGTCGGTCGTCTCGTGCACCCCGGGCCCGATGCGGCCGACCAGGAGTCGGGTCGGGTTCGCGGGGTCGACGGCGACCGCTTTGCAGCGCGCCTGGTGGAGGCTGCCGGAAACGAGCTCCCAGGAGGCGCCGCCGTTGACCGACTTGTAGACCGGGTCCAAGGCGCCGCCGGGCGAGGCGAAGAGGGTCTGGCCGGCGGTGCCGGGCCGCCAGTCGAGGGCTGCCATCGCCGGCTCGAGCGTCGACCACGCGGCGCCGAAGTCCTCGGACACCGCCGTGCCGAGAGCGACCCCCTCGGTATTGCACTGGAAGACCACCGCCAGGCGCTCCGGCCAGCTCTCGTCCAAGAGCAGGTCGCGCGGGTGCAGCCCGCCAGGAGTGCACGGGAGGCCGGCGTTGCGGCTCTGCCAGGTGGCCCCGCCGTCCGCGGAGTACCACAGGCCCGAGCCGGGGGCCCACCGCCAGCCGGACAGGGCGACCACCCGCCAGGGCTGGGTCGGGTGGGCGAGGGCCTTGGACACGATCCCGCTCATGCCGATCGGGCTGCGCAGCCGCCAGCGTCCGGCCGGCGGGTCCCAGCTCCACAGCCCGTGCATGGTTCCGAGGTAAAGCCACAGCTCGCCGCCGGGGTCGCGCGCCGCCTCGACCCACAGAGGCTGGACGAAGTCGGGCAGGTTGCGGTCGAGGCAGCGCCAGCTCTCGCCGCCGTCGAAGGACTCGCGCACGTGGTGGGTGAAGTCCACCGCGAGCACGTGCTCGGCGTCGGCCGGATCCACTGCCAGCCCGGTGGCCGGGAAGGCGAAGTAGCTCTCCCACCCCGTTCTACCAAGGGCGCTCCAGCTCAGGCCGGCGTCGGTGCTGCGGTAGGCGTAGGCCCCGATCGGCGGGTTGGTTTCGTAGGGCTGCAGGTAGATGACGTTCGGGTCGCTGGGCGCGAACAGGAAGCGGCCGGGGGCGCCGCCGTCCGGGCCGATCGGCTCCCAGACGGTCTCGGCATTGGCCGACGAGGTCACCTCCACCAGCGGGTAGAGCTCCACCGCAGGGCCGTGCGGGTAGGCCAGGGTGAGGAAGTACTCGCCCACCGGGAGCCCGGCCGGCACCTCGACGTCGAGGGTGTCGACGTCTACCACGCTGGAGGGCACCGTGCCCACGAAGTCGCCCGCCCAGTTGTCGAGCCGGACGATGGCCGGCCCCTGATACCCGATGTTCGTCCCGAAGACCCGCACCGTGCCGCCGTCAGCTTCGCCGACCGCCGCCGGCGAGGAGCTGCTGATCACGCGCGGCAGCGAGACGTCCAGCTGACCACCGCCGTAGGTCGTCGCGTCGCCGCGGTTGCTGACCGTGAGGTCGTACGAACCGAGGGCGAGGGCAGGTACCGTGGCGTAGAGCGTCGTCGCGCTCCGCCAGAAGGTCTCCTCGGCCGGCGTTGTCCCGAACCAGACCATCGAGTCCGGGATGAAGCCGCTGCCCTCGATCTTGACCGAGCAGCCGCCCCCCTCCAGGCACCACCGCGGGCCGAAGCCGTTCACGACCGGCGAGGGCGTGGTGACCGGCACCGCGTGCGGCGTCTCCGGCGAGCCGTCGCGCAGGGTACAGGGGCCGTCGCTGACCTCGAGGTAGTACTCGAGCCCCGGCGGCAGCACCCGCTCGCCCGGCACCGTCCCCTGCACCGGGCCCGGGATCGAGCCCTCCATGGCCAGGCCGACGAACGCCGGCTCCCCCGCGAGGCGGTACCAGAGCACGGCTGAGGCGCTCGCCCCTGCACTGAGGTCCAGCTCGAGGACCAGGGGGACGCCCTCATGAGCACCGCTCGGCGGCGTGTGGGCACCGCCCGGCGGCTCGGTCACGCGCAGCAGGTGGTTGCCGCTGCCCTGGCAGCCGCCCGCGTCGCTGACCGTGACCCGGTAGACCGCGTCCTCGGTCGGGTCGACGCTGATGCTCTGGGTCGTCTCGCCGGTCGACCACAGGTAGGTCGAGAAACCGGCGCCGGCGTCGAGCGTGACCGGTCCGCTCCCGGCGCACAGCTCGCCCGGGCCGCTGATGACCGGTGCCGGTCCCGGCTCGAGCTCGAGCACGATCTCGGCCTCGCCGTAGCGGCCGAGGTCGTCGACCACCTGCACTCGCCAGGTCCCGGAGCGGCGCGCGACCACGCTGCGGCCGGTCTCGCCGTTCGACCAAGTGTAGCTGGCGAAGCCCGCGCTGGCTTCCAGCGCGACGCCCGCGCTGGCGCACCCGCTGCTGTCGCCGCTGATCGTCGGCGGAACCGGCACCGGCACGAAGGGGCCGTCGCACCCGACCCGGGCTTCGACGTAGGCGCCGGCCAAGAAGCCCGCGAGCGACCTGCGCTGGGCGTCGACCACCAGGCTGTCCGACGCCACGATCCCGTTGCCCCCGAGCGGCCGCGTCTGCCAGGCGAGGCTTGGCGGGTCGAAGTCCCAGATGCTGTAGCCCCACGAGAAGCTCAGGCGGGGGGCCGGCAGGACGGGGTCGAAGCCGACGCCGTCCCAGACCAGGGCGAGGTCGCCGCCCACCGCCGGCGGGTCGCCGGTGGTCGCCAGCTCGCTCCAGTCCACGCCGTCGAAGTACCAGGTCTCGTTGGTGTAACCCCCGCCGTAGAGGAAGACCACGTCGTCGACTTGGTCAAAGGCGAGGGCGACGGTGCTGCGCGGCGAGGGGGCATGGGTGGTGACGACCTCGCTCCAGAGCCCCTCGGCGAGGACCCAGGTCTGCTGCAACGCGGCCAGGTAGGCGACCAGCCGGTCGCGCGTCCCGTCGTAGACCAGCGAGGTGCTCGCCCAGCCCTCGGCCGGGGGCGAGAGGACCGGCAGCTCGCTGCGCCAGGACGAGCCGTCCCAGCGCCACTGCCGCCAGTCCGAGTCGACCGCAAGCACTTCCAGGCGGGAGGGGTCGTAAGCAGTGCGCCGGCTCACACCGTCGGCCGGTCCCTGGTCGAGGTAGGCGGCGAAGTCGACCCCGTCGAAGGCCCAGCCGTCGCCGCGAGACTGGCTCCAGTAGACCCCGTGCCCGCCGGCAAGTACGTTGCCGGCCTCGAAGCCGGGCCTGTAGCTCACCACGTCATGCCAGGTCGCGCCGTCCCAGGTGGCGATCCCGGGTCGGGGAACGATGCCGCGCACCGCCACGACCCGCCCAAGGGGCGAGCTGTAGACGAGCGAGGTGCTGTCGCACTGGACCGTGGAGCCCCCAGCCTCGGCAGGCTCCCAGCTCGTCCCGTCGTATTCCCACGTGTCGTCGCCAACGACCAGGACGCAGACCCCGCGCGCCTCGTCGCACGCCATGGTGCAGCGGTAGTGGGCGCCCGGGGTTCCGGCCCAGACGACTTCTCTCCAGTTCGAGCCGACGAGCTCCCAGGTGTCGTCGAGCATGCCCGAACCCCCGTAGCCGCCGCTCAGGACCACGACGCCGCGGGTCGCGTCGTAGGCGAGCGCCATCTCGCGTCGGCCCGGCGGCCGGTCGGCAGTGACGAGCTCGCTCCACGCCGAGCCGTCGTAGGTCCACGTGCGGTCGGTCAGGCCGCCGGCGTCCGCCCCCGAGAAGTAGACGCACGCCCCCCGGGCCGAGTCGAAGACCATCGCACCGATGCTGTTGGGAGTCTGCGGGTCGCCCACCCCGCTGCGTTCGACCCAGCTGACGCCGTCGTACTCCCAGGTGCGCATGTTCCGGTCGAGCGCCACCACCCGCTGGCGGTTGGAGTCATAGGCCATGGTGAAGGTGTCATAGAGGCCGGTCGCGATCGACAGCCTCTGCCAGTCGACCCCGTCGAACTCCCAGGTTCTGCCGTCCGAGACCGCGACGATCCGGTCGCGCGCCGCGTCGTAGACCGAGTTGCCGTTGGGCAGGTACACACCCTGGCTCGGGTAGATCGGCGTGGTGTGTTTCTCCGCGCTCGCGCTGCCGGTCGCGAGCGCGAGCGGTAGCGCCCAGCTCCCCAGGTCGCCGGTCAGCGTCACCTGCAGGCCGAGGTCCGCGCCGCAGCCGACCTGGGCGGCGTCGATGGCGACCCGGAAGGGGGGATCGCAGACGGCGCGGGCGAGCGGGTCGAGATCAGGGCAGGAGGCCGCGGCCACCACCGACGAAACCCCGGGCACCGTGCTGGAGAGGGTGGCGTTCAACCCGGTCGCGGTTGCCAGTCCGGTGTTCTTCAGCTCGAGTCGGAGGTCGAAGGTCTCGCCCGGGTCCGGGTCGAGGTCGCGGTTGCCGAGACCGGCGATCGTGTCGAGCACGCGGACGCTGCGCACGGCGGGCTCCGGGCCGGCCTGCGGCCAGACGGGCGATGCCCCTGCGGCGAGCAGGACCGTGAGCAGAGCCAGAGACTTCGTCGGCTGATGGATGTGAGCGTTCAACGCCACCCCCTCGAGCAAGGAATGACGGATAGAAGGTTGGGGAGGGATAGGGAAGGGACAAGAGAGGGCATTGGAAGCCTCTTTGGACAGCTCGAGTGTAGCACGCGGTCGGAACTGTCAAGAAAAGTGAGACAGCAGATTGTTGCGCGGACCGCCCGGGGGTGTTCCCCATACTGTCCGTCGCCGGGGGCAGCCTCGGCGGGAAACTGATGGCGGTGCTGCTCAACGCTCGCGCCCTGGGCGCCTCGCACGGGGCGCGCTCGCTCTTCGCGGGTCTCTGCTTGAGTGTCGGCGAGGGCGACCGCATCGCCGTCATCGGCGCCAACGGCAGCGGCAAGACGACCCTGCTCGAGGTGCTGGCGGGCGAGCGGGAGCCGGAGCAGGGCAATCTCCACCGCCGCCGCCAGCTGCGCCTGGCTCTCTGCCCGCAGCAGGACGTCTTCGACGGCGCCACGACCGTCGCCGCCATCCTCGAGCGGGCCGCGGCGGCCCGTCCCCAGGAGCCCGGCGACGAGGAGACAGCGCGGCGGGTGCGGGCGAGCGTGGCCCTCGGCCAGGCCGGCTTCGCCGACCCCGGGCAACGGGTCGTGGAGCTCTCTGGGGGCTGGCGGAAGCGGCTGGCGATCGCTGCCGCCCTGGCCACGGACCCCGGGGAGCTGCTGCTCGACGAGCCGACCAACCACCTCGACCTCGAGGGCATCCTGTGTCCCGAGGTCCGGGAGGAGGACCAGGCGCTCGGCCCGGGCCAGGTGGTCGGCAGCCGGGCCGAGCAGCGCCTGGGTCAGCTCGCTCGCTCGACGGGCCAGGTCGGCGGCCGGGACCACCGGGCTCTGCGCCAGCTAGCGGAAGCGGTCCACCCGCCTGCGGAGCGCAGCCCTTCCCCAGGGAAGGCGGTCGACCCGGGCGTGCTCCCGCGCGTCCGGCGACCCCGCCGCTACGGCGTCGTGCCCGACCAGGCCGAGGTGGTGCCCGACTCGA
>CAYTJW010000220.1:0-7645 GCA_964438135.1 uncultured Thermoanaerobaculia bacterium | reverse complement strand
GGAGAACGTCGAGGGCGGCCACGCCAGCGCCGCCGACAACACCCAGCGCGCCCGCGTGTGGGCCCTGGTCTACGCCTACCTGTGGCGAATGCTGCGGGAGGCGGGGCCCCTTCTCCCGACCCGCACCCGTACCCGACGGGGCGGGCGGGAGTTGCACCTTCTCGACCACCCGCCGCTGCGCGTCCCGAGCAACCACGCCGGCACCGGTCGGGCCGAGGGTCGGCCGCCGACGGCTCGCGCCCGGCCCGGGTCGTGCAGCCCGCCGGAGGACTGCTCCTCGCAGCGAAGGTCCTCACGCCGAGGTTGATAGACTGGGATCGTGGCGCCGCGCGTGTACCTCGAGACGACCATCGTCAGCTACCTGACGGCATGGCTGAGCCGCGATCTGATCGTGGCGGCGCGACCGAGGCTCACCCAGGAGTGGTGGACGCGGCGGCGGCCCGATTTCGAGGTCTACGTGTCCGACCTGGTGGTCGCGGAGGCGACCGCCGGCGATCAGGACGCTGTCCGTCGCCGCCGGGAGATCCTCGAGCCTCTGCCCGCCCTCGTCACGACGCCCCAGGCGCTGAGCCTCGCCCGCGCCCTGGTTCGAGCTCTGAGCCTGCCCGAGCGGGCGACGCCAGATGCGCTGCATGTCGCCATCGCCGCCAGCCACGGCATGGACTACCTCCTGACGTGGAACGCGACCCACCTCGCGAACGCGGAGCTTCGCCTGCGCGTCGAGCGCACCTGTCGGCAGGCAGGCTGGGAGCCGCCGCTCCTCTGCACGCCTGACGAGCTGATGGGAGGAGGATGATGACCGAGATGACCGCCTCGCGGGCGCCCTGGTCCGACCCCGTCGTCGACGAGGTGCGGGCCGCGCGAGAGAAGCTGTTCGAGAGCTGCTCCTTCGACCTCGACGAGCTCGCTCGACGCGTGCAGGACCTCCGACGACAGATGGGTCTGCGGGACGTCACCCTCGCTCCCCGGAGGCTCGAGGCCGACGCGCCTCCGTGATGCCGAGCGGTCGGCCGACGGGTCGACCGTTGCCAACGCCGGACCGCCGTCGACCACCGGAGCTGCGTTTCGATGGCGCCCCTCTGCCCGTTGCGGCGTGCTCTCCCGAGCCTGTACCCGTAGCCGATGTCCCTCGCCGCGGCGACCTCGGCGTGCGGGCCATCGGGGACGGGTACGGGAACGGTACGTTCCGGTCCCCACCCCGACCCCGTTCGTGCTACCCTGCCGCCTCGCGAGCAGACCCTGGGGGCTCCAGCTCGGACCGCAGCGCAGAGGGACTCGGATGCAGTTCAAGAACGTCTCGATCGTCAGCGTCGCCCACCTCGACGCCCCGCACGTCGTCACCTCGGCCTGGATCGACGAGCAGCTCCGCCCCACGGTCGAGCGGCTGGGCGTCCACCCGAACCTGTTGCGCGGGGTGGCGGGCATCGAGGAGCGCCGGTTCTGGGACGACGGCGTACAGCCGAGCGAGGTCGCCGCCCGTGCCGGCGAGCTGGCCATCGAGCGATCCGGCGTCGACCGCGGCCGGCTCGGCATCCTGGTCAACACCTCGGTCTGCCGCGACTACCTCGAGCCCTCCACCGCCTGCATCGTCCACGGCACCCTCGGGCTGGGCCCGAGCTGCATGAACTTCGACCTCGGCAACGCCTGCCTCGGCTTCCTCAACGGCATGGACGTGGTCGGCAACATGATCGAGCTGGGCCAGATCGAGTACGGCATCGTCGTCAACGGCGAAGGCAGCCGCACGGCGGTCGAGAACACGATCCAATTGCTGCGCCGGCCGGACGTGGACGAGCCGACCTTCCGCTCGAACTTCGCCACCCTGACCCTCGGCTCGGGGGCCGCCGCCATGGTGCTGGGGCGGGCCGACCGCCACCCGGAGGGGCACCGCTACCTGGGCGGCGTCAACATCGCCGCCACCCAGTACTGCCGCCTGTGCTACGGTCAGATCGACCACATGGTGACCGACACCAAGGCGCTGCTGATCGCCGGTCTGGACGTGGCGAGTCGGGCCTGGGCCGCGGCCAAGATGGTGCTCGGCTGGCTGGGCGGCGAGCTCGACCACTACGTCATGCACCAGGTCAGCAAGATGCACATCGAGAAGGTCTGCCAGCTGCTCGGCATCGACCTGGCCAAGGTCTACGCCCTCTACCCCCACTTCGGCAACATCGGCCCGGCCGGGGTGCCGATCGTGCTCTCCAAGCTGGAGCAGGAGGGCCGCCTCGCGCGCGGCCAGCGCGTCGCCCTGATGGGCATCGGCAGCGGCCTCAACTGCACCATCGCCGAGGCGGTCTGGTAGGCGGCCGCGCGGCGCCCGGCCATGGACGTCCCCCGCCACCTCTACCCCTTCGAGCACCACTTCTTCGAGCGCGACGGCCTGCGCCAGCACTACCTCGACGAGGGCGCTGGCGAGCCGGTGGTGATGCTGCACGGCAACCCGACCTGGTCGTTCCACTACCGCGACCTGGTGCGGGCGCTCGCGGGGCAGTGCCGCGCCGTGGTGCCCGACCACATCGGCTGCGGCTTCTCCGACAAGCCGGGCGACGACCGCTACCCCTACCGGCTGGCCCGGCGGGTCGACGACCTCGAGGCGCTGCTGGACCACCTCGGGCTGGTGGCCGACCTGACCCTGGTGCTGCACGACTGGGGCGGCATGATCGGCATCGGCTACGCCCTCCGCCACCCGGAGCGGGTCCGCCGCCTGGTGGTGCTCAACACCGCCGCCTGCAGGCTGCCGCCGGGCAAGCGCCTGCCGTGGCAGCTGTGGCTGGTACGCAACACCGCGCTCGGCGCGCTGCTGGTGCGGGGCTTCAACGCCTTCGCCCGCGGCGCGACCAGGGTCAGCTGCACCCGCGTGCGGTTGAGTCGCGAGGTGCGCGACGCCTACTGCGCGCCGTACTCGAGCTGGCACGACCGCATCGCCACCCTGCGCTTCGTGCAGGACATCCCGCTCGGGCCCGCGGACCCCGGCTACGACCTGCTGGTCGAGGCCGAGCGGCGGCTGCCCGAGCTGCGCCGCTGCCCGACCCTGGTCTGCTGGGGGATGAGGGACTTCGTCTTCGACCAGACGTTTCTCGAGGGGTGGTGCGAGCAGTTGCCCCAGGCCGAGGTCCACCGCTTCCCGGACTGCGGCCACTGGGTGCTGGAGGACGCCGGCGACGAGATCGCCGAGCTGGTCCGGCGCTTCCTCCGCGACCACCCGCTGTAGGTCCCATGGCGGACGCGAGCCCCCCCGACCCGGTCGCGGCCAACGTCGCCGCCCACCTTCCGCGGATGGCGGGGCGCCTGCCCTACCGGCCGGCGATCATCTGCCCGCGCGGCCGCGACCGGTACGGCCGGGTGGTGTCGGTCCACTGCACCTACCGCCAGCTCGACCTGGCCTCGGACCTGGTCGCCGCCGGCCTGGCCGCGGTCGGCATCGGCCGCGGCGTGCGCACGGTGCTGATGGTGCGGCCCGGCCTGGAGCTGTTCACCCTCACCTTCGCCCTGCTCAAGGCCGGGGTGGTGCCGGTGGTGGTCGACCCCGGCCTCGGCCTCGCCAACCTCTCGGCCTGCCTGGCCCGGGCCGAGCCGGAGGCCTTCATCGGCGTGCCCGCGGCGCAGGCCCTGCGCGTCCTGCTCGGCTGGGCACGGCGCACCGTGCGCACCACCGTCACGGTCGGCCGCCGCTGGTTCTGGGGCGGCGCCACGCTGGACTCCGTGCTGGCGGCCGGGCGGCGGGCGGGGCGAGCCCCGCTCGCGCCCACCGGCGCCGACGACCTGGCCGCGATCGTCTTCACCAGCGGCTCGACCGGCCCGCCCAAGGGGGTCGAGGTCCGGCACGGCCAGCTCTCGGCCCAGGTCGAGGCGATCCGCGACCTGTACGGCGTCCGCCCCGGCGAGGTCGACCTGCCGACCTTCCCCCTCTTCGCCCTGTTCGACCCGGCGCTGGGGATGACCACGGTGGTGCCGGAGATGGACCCGACCCGGCCGGCGCGGGTCGACCCGGTCAAGATCGTCGAGGCGGTCGAGGCGTTCGGCGTGACCAACATGTTCGGCTCGCCGGCCCTGCTCGACACGGTGTCGCGGTACGGCGTCCGGCACCGGGTCTCCCTGCCGACCCTCGAGCGGGTGATCTCGGCCGGGGCGCCGGTGCCGGCGCGGGTGGTCGAGCGCTTCCTGCGCCTGCTCGGGCCCGGGGCGCGAGTCCACACCCCGTACGGCGCCACCGAGTCGCTGCCGGTGGCGTCGATCGCGAGCGACGAGCTGCTGGGCGAGCCGCGGCTCGCGACCGCCGCCGGCCGCGGGGTGTGCGTCGGCCGGCCGGTCCCCTCGGCCGAGGTGGCCGTCATCCGCATCACGGACGAGCCGATCCCGACCTGGGACGACGGCCTGCGGCTGGCCGACGGCGAGGTCGGCGAGATCGTGGTGCGCGGGCCGATGGTGACCCACGCCTACCACCGCGCCGAGGCCGCCACCGCGGCGGCCAAGATGCGCGACCCGCGGGGCGGGGTGCGGCACCGCATGGGCGACCTCGGCTACTTCGACGGCCAGGGGCGGCTGTGGTTCTGCGGTCGCAAGGCGCACCGCGTCGAGACGGCCGCGGGGACCCTGTACACGGTGCCGTGCGAGGGGGTCTTCAACGCCCACCCCCAGGTCTACCGCTCCGCCCTGGTCGGGGTGCGGCGGCCGGGCGGCACCGAGCCGGTGCTGTGCGTCGAGCTCGACCGCGAGGCGGGCGAGGTCGACCGCGGCCGGGTGACGGCCGAGCTGCTCGCGCTCGGCGCCGCCCACGACCACACCCGGGCCATCCGCACGGTCCTCTTCCACCCCTCGTTCCCGGTCGACATCCGCCACAACACCAAGATCCGGCGCGAGGAGCTGGCCGGGTGGGCGGCGCGGCGGCTCGGGTGAGGGCCCTGGTCACCGGCGGCGGCGGCTTCCTCGGCGGGGCGGTGGTGCGCCTGCTGGTGGCCCGCGGCTGGGAGGTGGCGAGCCTCGCCCGCGGGACCTACCCGGCCCTGGAGGAGCTCGGCGTCGCCCAGCACCGCGGCGACCTGGCCGACCGCGACGCGGTGCTGGCGGCGGCCCGCGGCGCGGACGTCGTCTTCCACGTCGCCGCCAGGGCGGGCGCCTGGGGCACCCTCGACGAGTACGTCCGGACCAACGTGGTCGGCACCGAGAACGTGCTCGCCGCCTGCGCCGCGCACCGCGTCCCGCGCCTGGTCTACACCAGCACCCCGAGCGTGGTCCACTCGGGCTCCGACCTCGACGGGGTGGACGAGTCGGCCCCCTACGCCGAGCGCTTCGAGGCCCACTACCCGCGCACCAAGGCCCAGGCCGAGCGGCTGGTGCTGGCCGCCAACGGCGCCCGCCTGGCGACGGTGGCGCTGCGGCCGCACCTGATCTGGGGGCCGGGCGACAACCACCTCATCCCACGCATCGTCGCCCGGCGCCGGGCCGGCAGGCTCCGCCTCCTCTCCGGCCCGCCCAAGCTGGTCGACTCGACGTTCATCGACAACGCCGCCGACGCCCACCTCCTGGCCGCCGACCGCCTCGCCCCGGGCTCGCCCTGCGCCGGCCGGGCGTACTTCGTCAGCCAGGGCGAGCCGGTGCCGGTCAACGACCTGGTCAACCGCATCCTCCAGGCCGCCGGGCTCGAGCCGGTCGAGCCGAGCGTGCCGCCGCGGCTCGCCTGGCTGGCCGGGGCGGCGTCCGAGCTCGCCTACCGGCTGCTGCCCCTGCCCGGGGAGCCCCTCATGACCCGCTTCCTCGCCACCCAGCTCGCCACCGCCCACTGGTTCGACCTCGGCGCCGCCCGCCGCGACCTCGGCTACCAGCCGCGGGTGTCCCTGGCCGAGGGCCTCGAGCGCCTGCGCGAGTGGTTCGCCAGCCAGGCGGCCGGCGACCAGGGCGACCGGGGAGGCGGGACCTGAAGGGTGGGGGAGCAGGCGGCCGGACGGGGTCTCAGCCCAGGCCCAGCTCCTCGACCAGCTCGCGCGCGGTGAGCACGGCGATGCCGTGGCGCAGCAGGGGCAGGAAGTCCCGCCGGTTGTCCGTCACGACCACCGTCGCGCCGCTCGCCCGGGCGACCTCGGCGATGTGGGCGTCGTAGACCCGGCCGCCCACCAGGCGGTCCTCGGCCGCGGCCGCGAGCAGCGTGCGCCGGGCCGTGGCGGGCAGGTCGCGGACCTCGAAGCGGGCCAGGACCTCGCGCTCGAGCAGCGTGACGGCGTCGGCCGGGGCGAGCCTGAGCTCCTCCGGCAGTCGGGTCGCCACCGCGTAGATCTCGAGGCAGCAGTGCCAGGCGGTGGCGGGTCGCCTCAGGCGACCGGCGGCGACGGCGGACATCACGCGCTGCGCCGCCTCGGCTCGCGGCCCCATGTCGATCAGGCCGCCCAGGAGGACGCTGGTGTCGAGGAAGGGTGCGCGCGTCACGGCCACCGGTCGCGCTCCTCGGCCACCAGCGCGGCCAGGTCGACATCCGGTAGCGCAGCCGGCGGCACCGACGGGCGGGCAACCAGCCTGCCGTCGACCTCGACCAGCTTCGGGCCGGGGACTGCCCTCACCAGGCGGACCGAGAACCCGTCGAGCACGACCTCCAGCTCGGTGCCAGGGCCGAGGCCGGCCCGGGCCCTGATGGATGCCGGAATCACCACGCGTCCTGCCTTGTCGATGGTAGTTCTCATGCCATCAGGATACCACATCAATGGCGCGGCCGGAGGCGCCTCTGGCTGCTGGGTGGTGGCAGTGGCGCCCGCTCGCAGCGGTCGCAGGGGGGGCCGGGGTGGCCCGAGAGCAGCTCCGCGCGGAAGCGCCGGTAGGGCTCGGCGGTCCACAGCTCGGCCAGGGGGCGCGCGCGCGCGGAGCCGAAGGTGCGGCGGTGGCGGAAGTCCTCGCAGCAGGCCACCAGCTCGCCGTCGGCTCGCACGAAGGCGCGGGCGAAGGGGCGGTCGCAGAGGCCCTGGGCCGGCGGCGACGGCTCCGCCCCGAGCGCCTCGAGGTCGACGTCGCCGGCGCGGCCGGTGGCGCGGAAGGCCTCGAAGGGGAGCCCGTGAGCGGCGAGCAGTCGGCGGAAGCGGCCGCGCCGGCCGGGCGGGATCAGGTTGACCAGGCTGACGACGACCAGGCGGGTGCCGCCGGCGGCGAGGGTCGCGGCGCGAGCCGAGAGGCGGGCGACGGCGGGGCGCAGGCTCTCGTCGTCGAAGGCCGGCGGGTTGAGGGAGGCGAACACCAGGTCGAGGCCGGAGTCGGCCAGGCTCGCGGCCCGCTCGCCGGTGAGGGCGCCGGCGTGGGTGGTGACCGACACCAGCGCTTCCGGGCAGGCGTCCTTGGCGAGGCGGGCGAGGCAGGGCAGGCGGGGGTCGGAGAGCGGCTCGCCGTTGAGGTACAGCTCGAGCACGTCGGGCCGTCCCGCGGCGCACTGCCGCATCAGCTCCCCGAACAGCCCCTCGTCCATGACCGCGTCGCCGGCCGGCAGGACCGCGCGCGGGCAGCTCGGGCAGCCGGCCGCGCAGGCGGTGGTGGTCTCGACCTGCAGCTCGGCCGGGAAGGCGGACGGCACGGCCGCGAAGCGCACCCGCGGCGGCGGCAGGTCGCAGACCGCGGCGGCCAGGTCGGCGACCGGGCGCAGCGGCGCCGGCAGAGGCGCCGGCCAGGGCGGCCGCCG
>CAYTJW010000219.1:0-7663 GCA_964438135.1 uncultured Thermoanaerobaculia bacterium | reverse complement strand
CGGCTCCTCGGGTGCCGGCGCGCACCCCTCCTCGACCATGTCGACCAGGCCGAGCCGCCCGAGCTCGCAGCACAGGGCCTGGGCGGTGAGCTTCTTGCCGATCTTGTGCAGCAGGCGGTCGCGCAGCTGCTCGAGACCCGCGCCGGGGTCGGCCGCCCACAGCATCACCAGCTCGCGGCGGTCCTGGTTGGTCAGGGTCGCCAGCTCGGACTCGATCGCCTCCTCGGACAGGGCGCCCTCGGTCTCCGCCGCGGACCGCTGCAGCACCTCGCTGGTGTCGCGGGCGATGGCCAGCTCCTCGTTGGTGGGGATGACCAGGGCCTGGGTCGGGCCGCGCGAGATGCGGGTGCCGTTGGCCTTGTTCTGCGCCTCGTCGAGCTCGATCCCCATGAACTCGAGGCCGGCCAGGACCTCGGCCCGGACCCGGCCGGCGTTCTCGCCGATGCCGCCGGTGAACACGACCGCGTCCAGCCCGCCCAGCTCGGCGGCGTAGGAGCCGATGTACTTGCGGACCCGGCGGCAGAACATCTTGAAGGCCAGGCGGTGGCGCTCCGAGCCGGCGTCCATGGCCTCGATGATCTCGCGCATGTCGTTGGAGCCCTCGGAGATGCCGAGCAGACCGCTGCGCTTGTTGAGGAGCGAGTCGACCTCGGCGGCGGTCAGCTTCTCGCGCTCCATGAGGTAGGGCGCCACGGCCGGGTCGAGGTCGCCCGAGCGGGTGCCCATCATCAGCCCCTCGAGGGGGGTGAAGCCCATCGAGGTGTCGACCGAGCAGCCGCCCTTGACGGCGGCGATCGAGGCGCCGTTGCCGAGGTGGCAGGTGATCAGCCGCAGCTCCTCGAGCGGTCGCCCGAGCTCCTCGGCCGCCTTCTGCGCCACGTACCGGTGGGAGGTGCCGTGGAAGCCGTAGCGACGGATGCCGAGCTTGCGGTAGAGGCCGTAGGGGATGGCGTAGAGGAAGCTCTCCGGCGGCATCTGCTGGTGGAAGGCGGTGTCGAACACCCCCACCTGCGGCGTGCCCGGCATCAGCCGCGAGCAGACGTCGATGCCCTTGAGGTTGGCGGGGTTGTGGAGGGGGGCGAAGACGCAGCAGCGCTCGACCGCCGCCCGCACCTCGGGGGTGATCAGGACCGACCCGGCGAACTCCTCGCCGCCGTGGACCACCCGGTGGCCGACGGCGGCGATCTCGTCCACCGCGGCGATGACGCCGTCGCGGGGGTGCATCAGGGTCTGCAGCACCAGGCCGATCGCGGCGTCGTGGTTGGGGACCTCGGTGACCTCGCGGATCTCCTTCTCGTCGCCGCGCTTGTAGCGGAGGAAGGCGCCGGTCGAGCCGATCTTCTCGACGATGCCCTTGGCCAGGACCTTCTCCCCCTCGATCTCGATGAACTGGAACTTGACCGACGAGGAGCCGCAGTTGAGGACCAGGATCTTCATGCTCATCTCCCGCGGCGGGCCAGTTGCCCGGGGCGCGTAGCATAGCAGAGTCCGCACCCGCAAGTCGCGAGAGCGTCTCGTTTTCCGGCGCCGTCGCCGGTCGCCGGGGGACCGCCTCACCCCCCTCACCGGACCCGGGCCGGAGGTCGCCGCCGCCGTCGCCGGCGGAGGGGCGCCAGACGCTGCCGCCGACGCTGACCGAGGCCAGGGCGCCGTCGGCTCTGGCACGGCTCACCGGCGCGTTGCCCGCCGGCACGATCGCCGAGACGCGGCCGCCGGACATGACCACGATCGCCACCGGGCCGCGCCAGGGGTCGACCAGACCGGTGGCGGCGTCTCGCCGTGGCGCCCGCCGAGGAGGCAGTGGCGGAATGGCGTGACAGGCACCATTCGGAGGAGGCAGTGGCGGAATGGCGTGACAGGCACCATTCGGCGTGACAGGCACCATTCCCCTCCTCCGTGCAGTCGGGTCCAACCCCCGATGACCTGGGGTGAGACCCGTGGTACACGATCGTCAATTCGGCAAGCCGAGGCACCGATGCAGAGCTGCAACCGACCGCGCGCGGCGGCACAGAGACGCGCGAGCCGGGAAGAGGTAGCATTGGAGCGGAAGGGGGTCGACACGCCCATGAGCTGGCGCGAGCGCATCACCGCCGACCCTGCCGTCTGCCATGGCAAGGCATGCATCAAGGGCACACGGATACCGGTGTCGGTGGTCCTCGACAACCTGGCCGCCGGGAGCTCGGCCGGACAGGTCGTCGCCGACTACCCGAGCCTGACCGTCGACGACGTCCAGGCAGCCATCGCCTACGCCGCAGAGTTGGCCCGGGAGAGGCTCATCCCCCTGCCGAGAAGCGCATGAGGCGCTTCAAGGTCGACGAGAACCTCCCGCCCGAAGCCGCGGCGCTGCTTCGCTCGGCCGGCCACGACGCCTGGACCGTGGTCGACCAGGGCCTCGGCGGGCACCAGGACGCGGAGATCGCCGAGCGGTGCGCGCGGGAGCGCCTCGCCCTGGTGACCCTCGACCTCGACTTCTCCAACATCAGGGCCTACCCGCCTGAGGAGCACGCCGGCCTCGTCGTGCTGCGGCTGGCCTCTCAGGACAAGACCCGGGTCCTGGCAGCCCTCGCGGCCGTCGTGCCCCTCCTCGACCACGAGGACCTGGAGGGATCGCTCTGGGTCGTCGAGGACGACCGCCTGCGCGTGTGGCGACCGGCGGGCTGAGGCCGACGTCCGGAACTCAGCAAGCGCCATTGACGCGACGGCACCCTCCTCCGTGCTGTCGGGTCCAACCCCCGATGACCTGGCGTTAGACCCATCTTCTACACCGCGTTTTCGGAAGCTGTTCCTGGGGAGCGAGTTGCGACGTCCACCGGTGCCCGGCTTGCTGATGTGATGCCACCGGTGCCCGGCTTGCTGATGTGATGCCACCGGTGCCAGGCTTGCTGATGTGATGATCGTCGGCGCCACATCGGTGCCTCGTCTCACGAGGCTCACGAAGTCGTGGGCCTGAGCTGCGTGCCGCGCGGGTGCTCGGCATCGTCGTCAGGAATGGGGCACGTGGCACCCCTCCGGCGTCCTCCTCAGAGGAGGGCGATGAAGCTGTCGAGCGGGAGCCGAGCCTGCTTCAGGAGACGTGCGAGAGTGGAGCGCTTGATCGGTCGGTGCGCAGGCACGGTGAGCTTGAGCGCCCCTGAGGCCGAGCGCTTCTGGAGCCTGACGTGACTGCCGCGCTGGCGGACGACGACCCACCCGTCCCTCTGCAGTGCCGCGATGACCTGGGGGTACGGCAGGCTCGGGACCCGGCTCATACCGCGATGTCGACCCGCTCCGCGTCCGGGGGGATCGCCAGGTCGTCCTCGACCGGCTCGAGGTAGAGATCGACGGCCTCGCGGATGTTGCGCAGCGCCTCCTCGCGCGTGTCGCCCTCGCTGATGCAGCCGGGCAGCGCCGGGACCCACGCCGTGAAGCCACCCTCCTCGCTCGGCTCCAGGACCACGGTCAGATTCATGAGACCCCTCCCGCCCCATCCAGGGTACCAGACGAGGACGAGTGCCAAGACGAGTGCCACGTGTCACGAAGCTCACGAAGTCGTGGGCCTGAGCTGCGTGCCGCGCGGGTGCTCGGCATCGTCGTGAGGAATGGGGCACGTGGCACCCCTCGGGACGGGAGACCGGGCGTATCATGCGCGGGCGACCGGGCCGGTGCGGAATAATCCCGGTCGCGGAGGTGTCAGAAGCGGCATGCGCAAGGAGATGGACCTCGCGGGGGTGGACCGTCGTGCGGTGCTGCGGTTCCTGGCCGGCAGTGCGGCGGCGGCCGGCCTGGGCGTGCCGCTCGCGGGCTGCAACCGCTGGCCGGGCGACGCGCGGGTGGTGGTGCTCGGCCTCGACGGCCTCGACCCGACCATGCTGCAGGTGCTGATGGACGCCGGGCGGCTGCCCAACTTCAAGCGCCTGGCGGAGATGGGCTCCTTCCTGCCGCTCCGCACGACGATGCCGGCGCTGTCGCCGGTGGCCTGGTCGAGCTTCATCACCGGCCTCACCCCGGGCGGCCACGGCATCGCCGACTTCATCATGCGCGACCCGGCCACCTACATGCCGCAGTTCTCCATCTACGAGACCCGCGACCCGGACCTGACCCTGCGCCTGGCCGGGCTCGAGCTGCCCCTGTGGGGCGGCGGCGCCTTCAACCTCCGCCGCGGCACGCCGTTCTGGACCTACCTGACGGAGCGCGGCATCCCGGCGGTGGTCAGCCGCATCCCGACCAACTTCCCGGTCGACGAGACCGCGACTCGCGCCATCGCCGGCATGGGCACGCCCGACCTGACCGACGCCTACGGCGTCTTCAGCTACTACACCAGCGACTCGTTCGAGGACTACCCGGGGATGTCGGGCGGGCGCCTGCGCTACGTCGAGGTCGTCGACCGGGTGGTGCGGAGCGAGATCGTCGGCCCGGTCAACGCCCTCCGCCCCGGCAGCTCGTCCGCGCACGAGGCCGACGCCGGCGCGGTGCGGGTCCCCTTCACCGCCCACCTCGACGCCGACGCCAACGCCGCCCGGATCGAGGTCAACGGCCAGACCGTGCTGCTCCGGGTGGGCGAGTACAGCCCCTGGGTCAGGCTCGACTTCGAGCTGCTGCCGCTGCTGGGCTCGGTCTCGGGCAACGTCCGCTTCCTGCTCAAGGGGGTGCGGCCGCACTTCCAGCTCTACGTCACCTCGGTCAACATCGACCCCGAGCGGCAGGCGATGCCGGTCACCCACCCCCCGTCCTACGGCACCGAGCTCGCCCGCGCGCTCGGCCCGTTCTGGACCAAGGGCCTGCCGGCCGACACCAAGGCCTTCGACTACAAGGTGCTCTCGGACGGCGAGTACGTCGGCCAGGCCGAGCTCATCCTGCGCGAGACCATGGCCCTGTTCGACTACGAGTGGTCGCGGTTCGGGAGCGGGTTCTTCTTCTTCTACGTCTCGTCCACCGACCAGGACGCGCACATGCTGTGGCGCAACATGGACCCCACCCACCCCAAGCACGCGGAGGCGGACGTCCGCTACGCGGGCTACCTCCACCACCTCTACGAGGAGATGGACCAGCTGGTGGGCAAGGTGCTGCCGGCGCTCGACGACCGAACCCTGCTCCTGGTCTGCTCCGACCACGGCTTCGTCCAGTTCGGCCGCCAGCTCCACCTCAACACCTGGCTCAGGCGGCAGGGCTACCTGGCGGTGAAGCCGGAGGCGGAGAAGAAGGCCGAGACCACCATCGCCGACGTCGACTGGGGCCGGACCGCGGCCTACGGCGTCGGCTTCAACGGCCTCTACCTCAACCTCCAGGGGCGCGAGGGGCAGGGGATCGTCGCGCCGGCCCAGGCCGGCGAGCTGACCGCCCGGCTGGCCCGCGAGCTGGAGGCGATCACCGACCCGGACACCGGCCAGCGGCCGGTCGACCGGGTCTACCGGCGCGAGGCGATGTACTCCGGGCCGCTCACCGCGGCCATGCCCGAGCTGCTGGTCGGCTACACCCCGGGCTACCGCTGCTCGTCGCCGTCGGTGCTGGGCGAGACCGGGCCCGAGGTGCTCGACCTCAACCCCTGGGCCTGGAGCGGCGACCACTCGATGGCCCGCGACCTGGTGCCGGGCACGCTCCTGTCGAGCCGCAAGGTGACCACGACCGACCCCTCGATCCTCGACCTGCCGGTGACCATCCTCGACCTGTTCGGGATCCCGAAGCCGGCGCCGATGGTCGGCCGCTCGATCTTCGCCTGACGTCGCGCCGCGGCGTTGCCAGCCCGGGTGGGAGCGATTACTCTTCTCGCGCCGCGCTCCCGCGCGAGCGCCCAGGGGGAGACGACGATGCCGAAAGCCCACGTTGTGAGCCTGTTGGTGGCCGCCGCCGCGCTGCTGCCGCTGGCGGCCGGCGCCGCCCAGCGCTGCGTCCTCGGCGAGGAGTTCACCGCCGACTGGTGAACCGGCTGCGCGACCGCGGGTCCCGTGGTCTCGAGCCTGGTCGACGCCAACCCCGACACCCTCGCCGTGTGCGAGATCCACCTCCTCGACGCCTACACCACGACCTGGGGCGACGAGCGGCAGGTGTTCTACGACGCCCTGACCGGCGGCATCCCGTACCTCGTCTACGACGGCGCGCTGGTCTCCCCCTACTCGCCCGACCCTCCCCACCAGGACTACGCCGGCGACCTGGCGGCGCGCCAGGCGGTGCCGACCGACGTCACCTTGGACCTGATCGGGGTCGAGACCGGCGCCCAGACCTACGACGTCACCGCCCGGGTCTGCGTCGAGGCGGGCGGCGTCGGCAAGACCATGCGGGTCGAGATGGTCCACGCCCTCGACCACTGGCCGACGACCAAGCCCCACTACCGCAACACCCTGCGCTGGGGGGCGGCCAGCCAGGACCTGACCGTCGCCGCCGGCGACTGCGCCGACGTCACCCGCAGCTTCGCGTTCGACTCGACCAGCTGGGCGCAGCAGAGCGACATCCGCATCGTCGCCTGGGCGCAGACCCCGGCCACCAGCTCACCGGCCGAGGTGCACCAGGCGCGGGTGATGAGCTGGCCCTTCCCGACCGTGTTCGCCCTGTTCGTCGACGGCTTCGAGTCGGGCGACACCGGGGCGTGGTCGAACGAGGCGCCCTGAGGACCGACCGCGCCCGGCGCTGCGCCGGGCCTGGCGCGAGGTGGAGGAGGTCACGATGGACCGGAAGAGCGTGCTGGCCTGGGTCGTGTCGACCGCGTTGGCCGTCGCCTGGGTGGTGCCCGCCACCGGCTGGGCGGCCGAGCGGTGCGTGCTCGGGGAGCTGTTCACGTCGCTCAATTGAAGCTCCTGCGCGACCGCGGGTCCCGTGGTCTCGAGCCTGATGGACGCCAACCCCACCACCTACTGCGTCTACCAGATGCACGTCGGCGACGGCTACCCCTCGGCGTGGGCCAACTCGCGCCGCCTGTTCTACGGCAACATCGCCGACGGCGTGCCGTGGTTCGCCTACGACGGCCTCTTCGACGCCTGGCCGATCTCCATGTACGACGACAACCTGGCGCTGCGGCAGGCGGTGCCGACCGACGTGACCATCGAGCTGTTCGGGGTCGAGACCGTGGCCCAGACCTACGACGTCACCGCCCGGGTCTGCGTCGAGGCGGGCGGCGCCGGCAAGACGATGCGCGTCTACATGGTCCACGCCCTCGACCACTGGCCGGCGAGCCCGTCGTACGAGCGCAACACCATCCGCTACGGCGTCGACACCGAGGACGTTGCCGTCGCCGCCGGGGCGTGCGTCGACGTCACCCGCCCGTTCGAGTTCGACGCGACCAGCTGGGCGCAGCAGAGCGACATCCGCGTCGTCGCCTGGGCGCAGACCCCGGCCACCAGCTACCCGGCCGAGGTGCACCAGGCCCGGGTCATGGCCTGGCCCTTCCCGGCCCTGGAAGAGGTCTTCGCCGACGGCTTCGAGAGCGGCGACACCGCCGGCTGGGACGAAGGGGAGCCCTAGCCCGGCTCGGGCCGCGTTGCGCCGGCGGCCGGCGCGCGCTATCGTCGCCCCATGGCGGAGGTGGGTGGCTCCCGCCGCGGCGTCTGGCTGCGGCCGATGCTGCTGCTGCTGGGCGCGGCGGCCGCCTGGCTGGCGCTCCTGGTCGGGGTCGACCGGGCCCTGCAGCCCGCGCCGCGGCCCGCGCTCGCCTCGGTGCTGCTCGAGGCGCGCGCCGAGGAGGCGCAGGGCAGCC
>CAYTJW010000218.1:0-7663 GCA_964438135.1 uncultured Thermoanaerobaculia bacterium | reverse complement strand
TACAGCAGCGCGTAGTAGTCGAGGTACTCGCGGGCGGTGAGGTCCGCGGGCAGGCGCGGGAGGCGCCAACGGCGCAGACCTGGCCGACCTGCCAGCGGTAGGCGGGGCCGCTGAGGCCGCGCGTCAGGTCCTCCAGCTCCGCCGGGCTGTAGCTGCGCAGCACGGACACGAGGCCGTCGACGGGAAGGAACAGCGGCACCACTGGCAGCAGGTAGGTCCACAGCAGCCGGCGCCAGGAGAAGGGGCGGATGAGCGGCGTCGCCAGCCAGATCAGGGCCGGCGTCACGAGCAGCGGCAGCGCCCACAGCAGCGGCCGGCGCTCGGTGTACTCGAGCACGGCGATGCCGCACCGCGCGCGGGCGGCGTCGGCCTGGGAGTGGTGCCGCAGGAGGTCGCCGTGTACGAGGACCTGACGGCGCGTGACAACCTCGAGTTCTGGGCCTCTCTGTACGGGTTTGCCGGCAGCGAGCGCCGCCGCCGGGTGGACCAGGCGTTGACCCGAGTCGGCCTGGCCGACCGAGCGCGCGACAAGGTCGCCACCTTCTCCGGCGGAATGAAGCGGCGCTTGAACCTGTGCATGGGTCTGATGCACCAGCCCAAGCTGCTGCTCCTCGACGAGCCCACGGTCGGCATCGACCCGCAGGCGCGGCTCAACATCCTGGAGGTGATCCGCGAGGTGGCGGCGAGCGGGACGGCGGTGCTGTACACCACCCACTACATGGACGAGGCGCAGGAGCTGTGCGACCGGATCGGGATCATCGACCGCGGCTCGGTGCTCACCGTCGGGACCCTGGCCGAGCTGACCGAGCTCGCCGGCGGGGGGGGACGATCCGTCTGACCGGTGGGTTCGACGCTGACGCCGGTCGCCAGCGGCTGACGCAGGTGGCCGGCATCACGGTGCACTCGGTCGAGGCCGGCGTGGCGGTGCTGTCGGTGGCCGCTGCTGGACCGGGGTTGACCGGGGTCCTGCCCGAGCTGCTTGCCGCCGACCTCGCCGTCGACGACGTCTCGATCCAGCCGCCGAGCCTGCAGTCGGTGTTCATCCGGCTCACCGGGCGGGAGCTGCGCGACTGATGGCCCCGACCCCCGTGCTCAGCATCCTCCGCCGCGATCTGGTCCGGTTCGCGCGCTCGCCGATCCGCACCGCCCTGATGTTCTCGATCCCGCTGGCCATGGCGGCGATCTTCGCCCTGGTCTTCGGGGGCTCCTCAGGTGAGCCGACGATCACCCTGCAGGTGCTGCTGTTCAACGAGGACGAGGGGCCGTTGGGGCGGCTGCTGCAGGGTCTCGGTCAACAGCAGCCGGCGGACGCCGGAGCCCGCCTCGAGGTGATCCCGGTCGGCGCGGAGGGCTACGCGATGATCGAGAAGGGGGATGCGTCGGCGCTGGTGCACGTGCCGGCGACCTTCTCCGAGGACTTCCTGGTCGGCCGTCCGGTGACCCTGGAGGTCGTCAAGAACCCGAGTCAGGCCTTCCTGCCGCAGGTGGTCGAGGAAGGCGTCGGTCTCGGGGCCGTGATCCTGTCCGAGGCATCCAGGATGTTTCGCGACGAGCTGGCGACCTTCCACGACCTGCTCGCCAGGGACGAGGTGCCGCCATCGGCCGAGGTGGCGGTGCTGGCCGCTGGCTTCAACGACCGACTGGCGCAGCTCGAACGGTACCTGCTGCCGCCGGTGCTGACCCTCGAGTCCGCCACCGCCGAGCCGACCGGAGAGGCTGCCGTCAACCCGACGAGCGGGGACTCGGTCTCGATCCTGTCGCTGTTCCTGCCAGGCCTGTCGGTGATGGGGATCCTGTTCCTCGCCCAGGCTGCAACCGGTGACATCCTCCAGGAGCGGGAGTCCGGCCTGCTCCGGCACCTGCTCGCGGCGCCGGTGTCGGTTGCCGACTACCTGACCGGCAAGTGCCTGTCGGTGGTGCTGGTGTCGGCCCTGGGATTCGCCGTGCTGGTCGCCGTCGGGCTGGCGGTCGGCGTGACCTGGGGGTCGCCGGTGGCCGTGGTCGTGCTGGTCGCGACGACGGCGTTGGCCGCCGCCGGCACGCTGCTCCTGCTCACGAGCCTGGCGCGGACGGGTCGTCAGGCGGATGCGGTCACGACCATCGTCATCATCGTCTGGTCGATGGTCGGCGGGACCTTCCTGCCGATCAGCCAGATCCCGTCGTTCCTGCTGCCGATCTCGAGGTGTTCGCTGACCTACTGGGCGACCGACGGCTTCCTCGAGCTGACCCTGCGCGGCGGCACTCTCGCCGATGTCGTCCCCAACGCCGCCGTGCTGGCCGGTTGTGGGACGCTGCTCGTCGCCATCGGTGTGTGGCGACTGCACCGTCAGATCTCGGCGGGGGTGCGGTGATGCGCGGCGTGTTGCCGATCGCCCGCCACGAGCTCCGCCAGGTGCTCGCCGACCGCTCCGCACTGCTCTGGCTGTTCGTGCTGCCGGTCGTCTTCGCCGTCTTCTTCGGCCTGGTCATGGGCGGTCGCGGCCCGGCCCGGGACCTCAAGGCGAGCCTGACCGTGGTCGACGACGACCACGGCGAGGTGGCCCGCCGGCTGGTGGCGGCCCTGGCCTCGGAGCAGCTCGCGATCCAGGAGCTCACGGCCGAGCAGGCGCGTCAGGCCGAGAAGGTCCGCACCCTGTGGATCCCCGAGGGCCTGAGCGAGCGGGTGAGGGCCGGCGAGCAGGTCACGTTACGCCTGGTCAGGGAGCCCGACACCTCGGCCGAGGCTGCCCTCCTCGCCCAGGCCAGGATCACCGCCGCCATCGCGCGCGTGATCAGCGACCTGGTCGTGCGCGACGTGCGCGGGGAGGATGACGCAGCCGCGGCACCTCACCCGGGCGATCTGGTGCGGATGGAGTCGCGCTTCGCTGGCGAGGCGACGGTCGTCCCCGGCGGGTTCGCGCAGTCGATCCCAGGCAACGCGGTGATGTTCGTCATGCTGGTGGTGCTGACCTACGGCGCCGCCACGCTGACCGCCGAGCGCACCGGCGGCCAGCTCCGGCGCCTGGCGACGGCGCCGGTGGCGCCGGTCGAGATCATCCTCAGCAAGGTGGCCGGCAGGTTCGTGGTGGCGGCCCTGCAGATCCTGGTGCTGGTCGGGGTGGCGCAGATCGGTCGCTGGCTGCTCTCGATCCCGGTCGGCGACGATCCCGTCGCCCTGGTCGTCATCCTGCTCGTCTACGCAGCCGGGATCGCGCCCCTCGGGGTGCTCTTCGGCGCGCTGTTCGCCGATCCCCAGCAGGCCGCCAACATCGGCGTGCTCTGCACCCTGGTGATGGCCGCCTTCGGCGGCTGCTGGTGGCCGATCGAGGTGGTGTCGCCGACCCTGCAGCAGGTGTCGCTGCTGCTGCCCACCGGCTGGGCGATGCACGCCCTCCACCAGGTGATCTCGTTTGGCCGCGGTCTCGGCGACGTCACCACGACGCTGGCGGTGCTGATCGCGTTCGGTGCGGTGTGCACCGCGGCAGCCGCCCGCTTCCTGCGCGTGACAGGCTAGGCGAGCGCGTCCCGGTGGCGAGACGGCGCGGTCACGACCGGCTCCGGGGTTGCCCATGGCAGAGGTCGCCGTCGCCTCGGTCCACCGGGCCGTGGGCGGGGCGGTTCGAGAGCGGGCTCGCGTCGTGACTCGGGTGGTCAGCCGGAGGTCGCTGACCACCCCAGAGTGTCACCGGCCTCGAATCCGTCGGCAAACAGCTCCCCGCCAGCGCACTGCAGGTGCAGGTGGAACGGACCGGCCGCACCGCTGAATCCGTCCACAACCGCCAGGTAGGTGCCGGGCGCGAGCCCGGTTGCGGCCGCGGCGGTGTCGCCGAACGAGTCGGCGGCGAGACACACACCGGCGCTGCAGGCGTTCGGGTCCACCAGGAAGACGTCGAGGTCGGCCGTAAGACCGCCGAGGGTGGCGGTCACGTCCGTGGAGGGGGCGGAGACGGTGAAAGCGAAGACGACCTCGGGGCCCGACTCGTTCCAGGCAACGCACGTGTAGGCGCTGATGTTGTTGACGTGGCTCGAGGTGTCGAGAACGGCCGTTGTCTCGCCGCAGGCGATCGTGACCGGGTCGTCACAGGTGCCGGCTCCGGTACCACACGGCAGACACGACCCGAAGCAGTGGACAGGCACGACCATCGGGCCCGGGCCGACGACGCTGAGGGCACGGTTGCCGTTCACGGCACACGCCGCGGGCACGGACTCGTCCTGGCCCCAGGAGCTGCCGTTGAAGTGCTTGTACTGGTACTCGCCTTCCGGGACAACGAAGGTTATCGAGTAGACGTCGTCCCCGTCGAGGTCCGCCAGAATGGCCTGACCCGGGGTCCAATCGGACCAGGTCTCTCCCACCACCTCGCTCTGAAAGTCCCCAGCCACCGAGACCATCTCCGTCACGGTCTCCTCGCGCATGTCGACCTGGAGGGTCACGCTGACGTCCGCCACCTGAGGGGAGCACGGCCCGCACTCGCCGAAGCACACCACGGGCAGGACCGTGTCCGAGGCGATGACCATCTGCCGGCTGCCGCCGAAGGAGCACGCGGCGGGAACCTGCTCATCCTGGCCCCAGCTGTCGCCGTTGACGAACTTGTACTGGTAGGTTCCCGCCGGGAGCGTGACCGTCAGGGCGAAGACGTGGTCGCCCTCCGGGTCGGTCAGCACTGTCGTCCCCGGGGTCCAGTTGCTGCCGTAGCCGGCCGCATACTGGAAGTCGCCGACCACCGAGACCGTGGGCGCGATCGCGACCTCGTTCGACAGGTCGACCTGCAGCGTCACCAGATAGGACTGGCCGAATGCGACCGAGGAAGCGAGCAGAACCAGCGTCGTCAAGACCGACCTTCGCACGAGCTCCTCCGATCGTCCGGCGCAGCCGCCCGGCAAGTACCTGCAACCTCTTTGCCAGGGCCGGCCACTGAGACCGACCGCTGGTGGGTCGTGGCGGACGCATTGCCCGCTGCTCGCCTGTGAACCCGTCCCGGGGACCGTGGCTACCCGACCACGGTTCGAGTCTAACACCCCGTCGTCGAACCTCGGTCCGCGGGAGGCCTCGGTCAAGCTCCTCAACGTCGACGGACGCAACCCACGGCTGTGCTGCCTCGAGGCGCTGACCTGGCCGCCGACCGGGGCAGCGTCCCCGGGGCGTGCGATCGTCGCCTACTTGAAGACCATCGAGCTCAGGGAGCAGTACGTCTTCGCCTCGTACGACGACCGGGTCCTGCTCCGCCGCCCCGGTGACGGCCGCCAGGAGGCGGTGCCGGGCGGGCGGCCTCCCCACCCGGTCCAAGGAGGCTTCCGTGCCACTCTCGACCGTCAGCCGGACCTCGCGCAGCGGCTCGGGTCGGCCCTGACCCCGGAGGTGTCGGCTTTCGGCGACGGCTTGCGCGTGCAGCTCTTCGAGGGGGGCACCCTGGTCTACGAGACGGCAAGCGGGGTGATCTGGATCAGCCGCCACGGACGGCGCCAGCCGACCTCTGCCCCGCCCGCGCCCCAGGGGCGGCCGTCTCCGACCGACGAGACCCGGTGGCGGATGGGCGACCATCCGTTGCCGTGGGTGTTTCACCGCGACGGCGGCGTCGAGGCCCTCACGTCGCGTGAGGTCGAGCTCCTCGGCCTGCTGGCCGAAGGGCCTGGCAACGAGGGGACCGCCGCACGGCTCCGGATCCGCCCCAAGGAGCCCACCAGGAGCGGCTGCTTCGGGGCGCGCGTCACCCGCCAGACGTTCCTGCTCCACCGCCGCCCGACTCGGCTCCCCCGACGCACCGTGCCATGGACCCACACGTTCGGCCTCGGCGGGTCGGCGCTGGCGCTCTGGCACACGCTGGCGTGCACCGGGCTCCTGATGCTGCTGGTCCACCAGCCGGTGCCGGCCCGAACCCGGGCTCGCCCCCGGGTGGCGTGGGGGCGGGCTCGCGGTTGGGTGCGAAGGGCGGGCGCGCCGGCGCCTTCGGTCAGGTGACGGGCTCGAAGCGCCCCTGGAAGAAGCGCAGCGCCGGCGGCTCGTAGACGAAGCGGAGGCCGGTGATCTCGTGTCGCCGCTGGTAGAGGCGGGCGATGCCGTCGGCCACGGCCTGCATGTGGTCGTTGGAGTACACCCGGCGGGGGATGGTCAGGCGGACCAGCTCGAGGGCCGGACGGTAGTTCTGGCCGGTCTTGGGGTCGCGCCCCTTGGAGACGTTGCCGCGCTCCATGACGCGGACGCCGGTCTCGAGGTAGATCTCGGCGGCGAGGCGCTGAGCCGGGTACTCGTCCTGGTCGACGTGGGGCAGGAACTGGCGCACGTCGACGAACACCGCGTGGGTGCCGGTCGGCTTCACCACCGGCACGCCGGCCTCGGTCAGGCGGGCAGCGAGCTCACCGGTCTGCTCGACGCGGTCGCGGATGTAGCGGTCGTCGAGCATCTCCTCCACGCCGCGGGCCATGGCGGCGAGGTCGGCCGCCGGCAGGCCGCCGTCGCGCACGCCCCCCTCGTAGATGCGCAGCCTGGCCTCGGCCGCCCGCGCCCACTCGGCGTTGTCCTTGAAGGCGAGGAGGCCGCCGATGTTGATCAGGAAGTCCTTCTTGCCCGACACCGTGCAGCCGTCGCCGTGGGCCATGATCTCGTGCAGGATGTCGCGGATCGAGGTGGTGCGGTAGCGCGGGTCGCGCTTCTGGATCATGTAGGCGTTCTCGACCGCGCGGGTGGCGTCGAACAGCACCGGGATGTTGCGCGGTCGGCAGTAGGCGTAGACCTCGCGCAGGTTGTCCATGCTGACCGGCTGGCCGCCGGCCATGTTGACCGACAGCTCGAAGGAGATGTAGACGATGCTGTCGGCGCCGTGCTCCCGGACCAGGGCGTCGACCTTGGCGAGGTCGATGTTGCCCTTCCACGGGAACTCCGAGGTCGGGTCGTGGGCCTCGTCCACGATCACGTCGACGAAGCCGCCGCCGGCCAGCTCCTGGTGGAGCTTGGTGGTGGTGAAGTACATGTTGCCCGGCACGTACTGGCCCGGCCTGATGAGGACCTCGCTCTGGATGTGCTCGGCCGCCCGCCCCTGGTGGGTCGGCAGGATGTGGCGGTAGCCGTAGATGTCCTGCATCAGGGCGACGAAGCGATGGTAGGCCTCGCTCGTCGCCGGGGTGGCGAGGGCGCCGTCGTAGGCGGCCCACTGGTCGGTGCTCATGGCGGTGGTGCCGGAGTCGGTCAGGAAGTCGACGGTCACGTCCGCCGAGCGGAGCAGGAAGGTGTTGTAGCCGGCCTCGCGAATGGCCCGCTCGCGCTGCTCCCGGGTGGTCCGGGCGATCGGTTCGGTGGTGTGGACCACGAACGGGGTGCAGGTCAGCTCGCGGTGGTCGAGGTCGGCGAACACCGAGCGGAACTGGAGCTGGTCGTGCCACTCGCCGCCGCTCTCGAGGTCGAGCGGGGCGACCCGGTCGCGCTGGCGGTACAGGGCGATGACGGCGTCCGCCACGGCGTCGAGCTGGGCGTTCGACATCGCCAGCCGGGGGATCTGCACCGGCAGCAGGCAGTCGCCGCCGACCATGCCGGCGACCAGGGCGCGGGCGCCCGAGGTCTGGTAGAGGGCGCTGGCCAGGGCGTGCTGCTGGTGCTCGTGGACGTGGGGCAGGAAGCGGTCGGCGTGGAGGTAAGGGATAGGGATTTCCTTTCCCCCGGCTGGGGTCTACCACCGGTTGGGAACGTGACCGG
>CAYTJW010000217.1:0-7725 GCA_964438135.1 uncultured Thermoanaerobaculia bacterium | reverse complement strand
CGCGGCGGCGGCCCGCCGGCCGTGCTCGGGCCGGCGGGCGCGGCGACCGGATGCACGGGGTCAGAAGCGGTTGGCGAAGTCGGACAGGCCGGGGATCAGGAAGCGCTCGCCCTTGAGTGCCTTGGCGATGCAGAGCACGAACGGGATCAGGGTCGCCAGGAACAGCAGCCCGAAGATGGGGCCGAGGATGCAGGCGAGCCCGCCGGTGATGATCGACAGGACTCCGTAGACCACCGCCAGGACGACGATCACCACTACCTGAGCGGCGGCGAGCACCAGGCCGTGCTTGGCGTGCCACTGGATGTCGGGGTCGCTCTTCTCGGTCAGCAGCGGGATGAGGGCGAGCAGGCCGAGGTAGGAGAGGACGACCATCATCGTCCGGTTGTCGGAGCCGCCACCTCCGCCGGCGGGAGGCGGGGGCGCGTAGGGGGGCGGGGGCGGCGGGTTGCCGGGGACGTTGGCGAAGGTCATGGGTTTCCTCCCTGGGGCATCACGCGCTGATCTTACCCGAGGGCGCCGCCGCCGTCCAACCAGGGCTGCAGACGAAGCGAGCCGCGGCGGCCGCGGCTCGGAGGTGGCGACTGGCAGCGCGTACGGGATTCGAACCCGTGTTACCGGCGTGAGAGGCCGGCGTCCTGGGCCCCTAGACGAACGCGCCGCAGGAGGCGGGACCATAGCACGGGCCGATTGGCGACGCAAGAGCCGCGGCGGTCGCGCGAGGCTCCGCGGTGGCCGGGCCCCCGGCGGCGTGGCCGCGGGTGTACCATCGTCGGCGGTCGGGGCCGCGGCGTGACCGGGGCCCGCCGGAGGTGGACATGGCCAGGATCCCGGTCGTCGCCGGTAACTGGAAGATGTACAAGGGAGTCGCCGCGGCCTCGGCCCTCATCCGCGAGCTCGGGGCGGCGGAGCTGCCGGAGTCGGTCGAGGTGGTGGTGTGCCCGCCGTTCGTGTCGCTGCAGGCGGCCGACGCGGCGCTGGCCGGGTCGCGGATCGCGCTCGGCGCTCAGAACGTGCACTGGGAGGCGGAGGGCGCGTTCACCGGCGAGGTGGCGGCGCCGATGCTGCGCGAGCTCGGCGTGAGCTGGGTCATCGTCGGCCACAGCGAGCGTCGGACCCTGTTCGGCGAGACCGACGAGAGCGCGGCGCGGCGGGCGCGGCGGGCGCAGGAGGCCGGCCTCCGGGTCGTCTACTGCCTGGGGGAGACCCTGGCCGAGCGCCAGGCCGGCGCGACCCTCGAGGTGCTGGCGCGACAGGCCTCGGTCCTCGCTGGCCTCGACCCGGAGCGGCTGGTGGTCGCCTACGAGCCGGTGTGGGCGATCGGCACCGGCCAGAACGCGACCGCGGCCCAGGCCCAGGAGGCCCACGCCTTCCTGCGCGGCCGGCTGGCCTCCCTGCTCGGCGCGGCTCAGGCCGAGGGCCTGCGCCTCCTCTACGGCGGCAGCCTCAAGCCCGCCAACGCCGCCGAGCTGCTGGCGCAGCCGGACGTCGACGGCGGCCTGATCGGCGGGGCGAGCCTTGACGTCGGCGCCTTTTCCGCTATCATCCGCGCGGCGGCGTGCGCCGCGGAGGGGAAGAGGTGACAGCCCTATTCATCGTCGTGCTTTTCGTCTACGTCCTGGTCTGCCTGTTCCTGATCCTGGTCGTCTTGCTGCAGCAGGGCAAGGGGGCGGACCTCGCCGGGGCGTTCGGTGGCGGCGGCAGCCAGACCTCGTTCGGTCCGAGGACCTCGACCAACATCATGCACCGCCTGACGACCGGCTCGTTCGTCCTGTTCGTGGTGCTGTCGCTGGCGCTGGCCATCATCCAGGGCAAGAGCCGCGGCCACTCGGCGATGGAGCGGGTCGACTCGGGTGGACCGCCGGCCGCCGCGCAGCCGGCGCCGGATGCTCCGCCGGCCGGGGACGGCGCCCCGGTCGAGGTCCCGGGCCAGCCGCAGCCGTGACGGGCTTGCCGCAGGGGGCGGGACGACGTAAGATGTCTTTCGTGTGGGCCGGAGTGGCGGAATTGGTAGACGCGCACGGTTGAGGGCCGTGTGGGGCGACCCGTGCCGGTTCGAGTCCGGCCTTCGGCACCATCACCTCCACCGCAGGACGAGCCGGGCAGCAGAGCCCGGCTCGTTGCTTTGACGGCCTGTCGTGGGGGGTGCAGGTCGTCGCGGGCGGCCCGGCGGCGGTGGCGGAGAGGGCGGGATTCGAACCCGCGGTCCAGGCTGAAAACCCGGACAACTGCTTAGCAGGCAGTCCTGATCGGCCACTCCAGCACCTCTCCGCAGCTCGTCGGGCGCTCGCGCCGCCAGGAGGGGCCATTGTACCCGCCCGCCGAGAGCCTGTAAAGTGAGCCCGCGCACGCCCGGAGGGATGGCCGAGTGGACGAAGGCGGCGGTCTTGAAAATCGCTGAGGCGCAAGTCTCCGGGGGTTCGAATCCCCCTCCCTCCGCCACACTTCGTCGATTCTGCCCGCATTGCCCCGAAGGGCGGGGCAACGCGGGGTCAACACATTGCGGCCGCGCCGACTCGTAGCACTGTCTCTTGGTCTACAGCGAGACCGTTGCCCCAACCCGTATGCGGCGACCCGTTCGCGAGGCAACGGTCGCGACTGCCGTCCACGTTCCAGCATGTGGGTAGCGGTGGTACTCGGCGAAGCCGTGGAGACCCCGCAGCTGTTCCGGCACGTTCCTGAAGCGCCTCAGCGTGAGAGGCTTCGTCAGCGCTCGCTCGTGCCCATCGCCGAACGAGACCACCGGGAACGACCCGCCGCCGTACCACGACGGCACGATCATCACGGCGATAACGGCGAGCGGGTCGTAGCTGGGGTGCACCGTGCCGAGGGCAAAGCCGTCACGCTCGATGTCGGCCAAGCAGGTGCACCAACCGTCCCCGCTCACGAGTTCGGGGTCACACGGCGCGTACCATGCCCGAACCAGCCAGTGGCCAGGACGGGCGGCGAGCTCGCCCACTACAGTCACAGTGAGGCGTGACTGGTGCCACTTCCCGCGCCAAGGGCGGCTGCGCTCTACCGCGCGCGGCACCTCAACTACCCCTGGGGCGTCGTACCAGTAGGGCTCGGAGACGGCGTAGCGAGCCCACATGCCGACCACGGCTGCTGTGTGGGGCCGCCCCAGTCGTCCTCCTGTCGAGCGGTAGACGCCGCACGAAAGCGCACCGCCCCCAGTGAGCCGCACCTCGCACATGCGACCCCCGTTGCGCGAGAAGCACGTGCGAAGCGCCCCGGTCGACGCCGCCCCGAAGGTCGCGTACGGGACGGCCATTACGTACCTCTCAAGCGAATCCGGTGTCACGGTACCCCGGCCGATCCCGTCGATCAGCTCGTCGAGCATCAGAGCGAGCGCCCGCGCGAACACCCCCTGTGGTGCCCGCCGACCGCCGAGCTGGCCGAGGACGACCGCGCGGTTGCGCAGCAGAGCTCGGCAGAGGACCTGCGTGCAGTCGTAGGCCACCGGTTCCCTCATTCTAGGAATGTTACACCTCGAGCTATAGATCCCCCAGAAACCAGAGGCTAGTAGGTAGGAGGGCCGTTCTTCTCGGCCGACCTCGTGACGGCCATCTCGTGCGAATGGAAGGACGTGCGCACCATGCCATCGATTGAAGGACGAAAGGAGGCTTCCTTGGCGAAGAGCGAGAACCGCGACCTCTCCCCTCCGCTTCCGCTGGCGTTCTGCCCAGACTGCCGAGCACGCCACGCAGCCAACCCGTTGCTGACTCTGCAGCAGATCAGCGCCTACACGCAGTACTCCATCGCTTCGCTGTATACCTGGAGCAGCAAGGGAGGCACACTCCCACGGCCGTACGGCTACCGCGGCGGCCGCAAGCTGTTCAGCTCCTGCAGCATCCATCGCTGGATCACGGGCCAGCTCGACCCCTCCGAGGTCCAGCCGGTACGCGAGAAGAAGGCGAGGTAAGCCGTGCGCTCCCGCACCAGTGCTGCCCTCGTCGCATGCCTGCTGAGCATTGCCGCAGCCTCTGCCCACGAGCCGGCGGGTGGACCTCGCGGCGACGCGAGGGAGCTAGAGGTCCTGCGCGCGATCATCGGTGGCCGTGCGCACACGCTACCGGTCCTCACCGCCGCCCAGGCCGACCACCTCACGCTCACCGTCGTGAATGTCGGCGGCAGATACGTGTTCCGCACCTTCTACATCACCGCGACCGTCGACGAGAGGGAAGAGCCGGTCGGCCTCGCCGTCACCTACGACGCGGTCGGTGACGGGGCACTCGCCACGGCGCTCTATCGGCGCACGGGCGCGACCTACACCAAGATCGCCGACAAGGTGCGCTTCGTGATCGAGCGCGACAGCGACATCCCCGCCCATGCCGCCGAGATCTGGGCCCTCCTAAACGCCATCGAGGGTCCTCCCACACCCACGGCGTCCCCAAGCCCGAAGTCGGCCGCCACGCCGCCGGGGCACGGGGTGCCCGCGCCCGCTGCCACGGGCAGCGTGCCACGCAGCGAGCTGCTCCTCCTCTGCATCGCCGCCATCGTCGCCCTCGGCGGCGTGGCGGCGATGCTCATCTGGGCGGTCGCGGCCGCCCGGGCGAAGCGGCGCGTGGCTGACATCGCCGCTCGCCTCATCCACCAACGCCACGGCACCAGACCGATGAAAGGAGCGCACCAATGACGACTGATTCCTACGACGACGACTTCGACGACTCCGGCGACGAGGGGGCGCCGCCCGCGCGGCCGGGCGCCCTCGCCCTGCGCGGCAGCTCGAGCCTGTTCCGGCCCGCCGCGCCCGACGAACTGTCCACCCTCCTCGGCCCGGCGCGCGCTACGCTCGAGCTGCGCCCCACCTTGCTCGGGGCGCTCTTCCCCAGCCACGCGCGCCGCGCCGCGGTGAAGCAGGCCAAGGCCGTGCAGGCGATCACGGAGGCGGTGCGGGCGACGGTGAAGGCCGTCGACGACATCAACACGTCGAAGGAGGAGAGCGCGACGAGACAGCAGGGCGAGCAGCTCCAGCGTGACGCCCAGCGCCGCCTCCACCTCGACCGCGTCGCCGCGGACGTGGCGCGCCTGGAGGCCGAGCGGGCGGAGGCGCAGACCCGCACCGCCGAGGCCCAGGCCCGGACGGAGGAGGCCCGCGCCCGCGCGAGTGCAGCCCGGGGCCAGCGCGACGCTGCCTCCACCCCGTACAACCTGGCTAGCGTGGCGGCGGCGCCCGCGGCCGCACCGCCGCCGAGCTGGGACGGCAAGGACGACGTCTCGAGGGCAGCGCGCAAGGCCGTCACCCTCGCGGCCACCATGGCCGACAGCGACTGGATCGACGACCCGGTCATTGCCTTCGCCGCCAGCGCCTACCTCGGCTACCTGCTCGGGGGAGCCCCGGACCAAGACGCCCGCCGCAGCGCGTTCGCCGACCTCGTCGCGCTCGGCGCCGACAGCGGCCTCAGCCACGGCGACCTCGCCCGCCTGAACGCGAGCCGCACCGCGAAGGCCAGGGAGCTGCGCAAGCGCGCCGAGAGCGGCTCCCTCGTCGGCACCCTCGCCACCAACATCCGGGGCGAGGAGTAGCCGCCCGACAGCACGTGGACACCCCGGCCGCCCTGCCTGCTCGCCCCAGCAGCCAGGGCGGCCTTCTTCTGCCAGAAGGGAGGACTCTCGCATGCCTGCCAACAGCAACCCCGCCCCCCGGTGCCGCGCCGCAGACCTCGTCGCCCGCCTCACCAACCCCCGGTCGATGTTCCTCGGCTGGCGCCACCCGACCGGCGAGCCCTTCTACGTCGACCTCGAGCTGCTGCTCGGCCGCATGGTGGAGCTGATCGGTGAGCCCGAGGCTGGAAAGACGGATTTCACCGTCGAGCTCCTGCGGCTGCTCACCTTCACGCGGTCCGGCTGGATCCACTACGACTACGCGGCCACCGGCTACGACCAGGCCGTCGTCTGGACCGCGCTGTGCGCCGAGCTGCTGTCGAGCGCAGTGGAGGAGCCCTACGGCGCCACCTTCCCCGAGCTCCAGGGCCTCACGGCCGCCTTCATCGGCCGCCACGCCTTCGCCACCCTCGGCTCCGGCCGGCCGCCGATCCGCTTCGACCCGCTGCGGCGCTGCGTCCTGCCGGACGGCTCCCGGGAGTCGGTCGAGCACGTCGTCGAGCGCATCCACCGTGTGTTCGCCGCCCAGTACCCCGACATCATCGACCGCGTGCAGTTTTCGCGGAACCTGCGAACGGTCGTCGCCTGGCTCGTGGCCACGGAGCAGCCGCTCTACGACTGGCCCAGGCTGCTCGACCCCAGCCCGGACTACCGCCGCCGCCTCGAGGCCAAGATGGAGCGCCTCGGCACCGCCGCCGACCCCTACGTCCGCGCCCAGCGCGCCCAGCTCCACGAGCGCCTGGCGCTGCCGCCCAGCGATCGCCGCGCGGAGTTCCACTCGCTCTACACCAGCGCCGAGCGCTTCACGACCGGCGCGATCGCGGCCTTCTTCACCGACCCAAACTTCCACCTCGAGGACGTGCTGCGCGGCAGGCGGCTGGCGCTGTCCGTCGCGGACGCTGTCGGAACCGACCTCCGCGCGTTCCTCCTGCGCTTAGTGTGGTGCTGCACCGACACGCTCATCTCGCGGCGCCACTTCCGTGCCCAGGACCCGATCGGCCTCGAGGTGGTGGACGAAATCGGCTGGGTCCCGAAGGACTTCCTGCCCGTGGCAGCCCTGCGGCGCAACCACCGGTTCTGCACGATCACCGCCCGGCAGGACAGCCAGATGTTCGAGGCGCTCGGCCACCGACTCGGCGACCGCCTCTCGCACACCCTCGCGGGCACCACCATCCGCTGGGGCGTCGAGTCGATGGCGGAGGCCCAGGAGCTCGCCGCCCGCACGGCGCTCGTCGACCCGGGCGGCGCGTGGGTGGAGCGGCTCATCGAGACGCAGGTGCGCGCCCAGGCGCGCGGCTCGTCGCTCTCCCGCCTCGAGAGCACCCTGGCGAGCAGCGCCGCCGCGGTCGCACGCGGCGGCGGCCACGGGCAGCGCTTCGACCCGGACGGCGCGGTCGTCGGCACCGACGTCTCCGACCGCACCGTCGAGACCGCCACCGAGACGGGCGGCGCGCAGCGCGGCACGCAGGCGGGCAGCTCCGTCGTCGACACGGCGAGCGTGGCCACCGTGCTGCAGCCCTACCGCCTCGGGTTCGACGAGCAGCTGAAGCTCGCGGCCCAGCGCTTCCTCGTGAAGCCCCCCCGCGTGGCCGTGGTCGAGCTGCGGCGCCAGCTGCACCTCGTGGCCACCGCCCGCGCCCGCCAGCTGCCCGTCATGGCGGCGACCGCAGACGTCGTCGCCGCTTTCGAGCGGCTCGCCGCCCACATCTTCGACAGCAGGACCGAGGTCGCCGAGGACCTGGCCCCGCCGGTCGTCGTGCGCACCACCCCGGCCGGCGCGCCGGCGCCGCTGCCCTCGTCGGCGCCCCCGTCGCCGACCGAGACGCCACCTGCCGCCGCGACGGCGATGCCGCCACCCGCGGGCAACCGGACGACCGCGCTGCTCTGGCTCGCCTCGACGCTGCGCCTCCTCACGACGCAGGACGCGCTCGTGCACCTCGGGTCGACCTACGACACCGCCGACCGGGCGCTCGGTCGCCTCGCCGCCGACCGGCTCCTCGACCGCTTTCGGCCGCCCACCCCCCAGGGCGCCGGGGGCGTGCCCTTCGTCTACGTGGCCACGGCTGCCGGCGCGCGCCGCCTCGCCGGGAGCGGGTACGGGAACGCCGAGCGCCTGGAGCGCAT
>CAYTJW010000216.1:0-7731 GCA_964438135.1 uncultured Thermoanaerobaculia bacterium | reverse complement strand
GGCCGCCCCTCGCCCGCGACCGCGACCGGCGGGTCAGGGGCGGATCGCCCGGGCCTCGGGGGCGGGAAGGTTGACCGGGCGGCGGCGGAGACGAGCGCGGCCCCTGACCCGGGCGATCGCGCGGTGGCCGACCACTCGCCGGGCGACGGGAACGCCCAACCGTTGCGCGCCGGCATCGTCGCCCTCCTGCTGGCCGCCTTCGCGGCCTGGGCCTGGTGGGCGGCGACCGTGGCCTACGACTTCGCCAACCCGACCGCCCGCGCCTGGCTCGCCAGTGAGGCGCCGAGCTACGGGCTGCTGGTGTCCGGCCTGCCCGCCGGCGGCCTGGTGGTCGCCGCAGCGCTGACCTTCCTCGCCAGCGCCCTCGGGTTCGGCCACGTCGCCCTGCGGCCGCTGCGCCTGCGCTGGTTCGGGCTGGGGGAGAGGGCGCTGCTCGAGCTGGTCGTGGGCCTGCAGGTGTGGACCTGGCTCACCCTGGCCCTCGGGTCGGCGGGCCTGCTGCGGCAGGGGGTGTTCCTGGGCGTGCTGGCGGTGGGGCTCGCGGTCGGCGCCGCGGGCTGGCTGCGGCTGCTGCCCTCGACCCGCCGGGGGGCGGACGCTCGCGCTGGCCCCCCGCTGCCCGCGGTCACTGTCTCCCTGCGGCTCGTCCTCGGCACGGCGGTGGCGTTGCTGGTGGCGGTGTTCCTCTATCTCGCGCTGCTCGGCGCGCTCGGGCCGGAGGTGCAGTTCGACGGCCGCTGGTACCACCTGGCGCAGGTCAAGCACTACCTCCAGCGCGGCCGGCTGTACAACATGGTCGCCGAGACGCGGATGGGCGTCGTCGGCCTGCCGGCCTACCACCAGATGCTGCTCACCGGCGCCGGCGCCGCCTTTGGCCTGCGGGTCGCCAAGCTCCTGCCCTGGTTCGAGGGCCTGATCGCGGTGCTGGGCCTGGTCGCGGTCGGCTGGCACCACTTCCGGAGCCGCCTGGTGGGGCTCGTGGCGGCGCTGGTGCTCGTCTCCACCCCCCTGGTCGGGTGGTTCATGGCCACCTCGGCCAACGACCTGATGGTCGTCCTGCTGTGCCTCTTCTCGACCCACGCCTACCTGCGCTGGCGGCTCGAGCCCGCGAGGCAGGGCTGGCTGGTGGTCGTCGGGGCGACCGGCGGCTTCGCCCTGGGCGTCAAGCCCTTCGCCCTCGCCTCGCTGGCCGCGCTGCTCCTGGGCGTGGCGTTCGACGGGTGGCGCTCGGCGGCGGGGCGGCGGCTCCTGGCCGCGGCCACCGGCGTGCTGGTCGTCGCCGGCGTCGCGCTCGCGGCGGTCACCCCGTGGCTGATCAGGAGCTACGTGACGACCGGCAACCCCACCTTCCCGTTCCTCGACGGGGTCGTGTTCGACTCCCCCTACTGGAGCTCGGTCGTGGAGTCCCACTACCGGGCCGCGATCCGGTCGTACGGCGTCGAGCCGAGCCTGGGGTGGTTCCTCCGCCTGCCGCTGCGGCTGGTGACCCGGGCGGACAACCACCGCGGCCTGGTCGGGCCGGTCTTCCTCCTCTTCGCGCCGGTGCTGGCGCTGGTGGTGGCGACCGCCCGCGGCGCCGCCGGCGGGCTGGTGCGACGGCTCGCCGCGTACTCCGGCCTGGTGCTGGCGCTGTGGTTCGCCGGTGGCCTGCACGAGAGCCGCTACGTCGCCTTTGTCCTGCCGCCCGTGGCGTTGCTGGTGGCCCACGCCGTGGTCGACCACGCCTGGGGCGGTCGGCTGGGGCGAGCGCTGCGGGCGGCCCTCGCCGTGGCCGGCGTGGCGGCGGCGGTCCTCAACCTGCACCCGTTCGCGCCGTTCCAGGTGCACGGCACCACTGTCGCCTGTCGCCCGTTCATCCCCTGGGGCTACCTCTACCGGGGCGTCCCCGAGGAGAGCTACACCTCCGCCTCGCTGGCGATGGTCTCGTACCTCAACCGCCACCTCCGGGCCGGGGTCGACAAGGTCTACGACGGTGCGAAGAGCCAGCTCGTCTACTACTACCTCTACTGCGACGTCGAGCTGTTCAACGGCGAGGGCTGGGAAGGGCCGTGCGGGATGGGCGAGTGGGACCTGCTGAGCCCCGACGCGCCGCGCCGCCTCGAGCAGGCGGGCGTCACCCACGTGGTGGCCAGGTCCAGGCGCTGGCCCGAGCGGCGCCTCCGCGAGAGCCCGCTGTGGCCGGCGCTCGAGGAGGTCTGGCGCGCCCCCGACGGCAAGGTGCTGTACCGGTTCGACCCGACCCGCGTCCGGTCGTGACCGGCGCGGGCCGTTCACTCGAGCGCGCGTGGCTCAACGGCAGCCCCGGGCCGGCGACCCGGTCGGACCCGCGGGCCCGGGCGGCGCCGGCGGGCTGGGCGGGGCGGCTCTCAGCCCCGCCACTCGGTCTCGTCGACCGTGGTCTTGAAGTCCGCCTCGACCTGCTCCGGCAGCTCCTCGCCGGCGACCGCGGCGAGGTGCTTCGGGGTCGGCTTGCCGACCCGCACCAGGCTCGCCCGCGGGCACTTCTCGAGCACCCGCGAGAGGTCGAGGCCGTCGTCGTAGACCTCGTAGTCGATGGTCGGCAGGTTGCCGTCGAAGGCGAAGACGTCGCCCATCGCCTTGGTGCACGCCTTGCAGCCGATGCAGCCGACGGTGCAGACGCTGGTGACGTCCTTGCCGAAGTCGCGGTTCGAGCACTTGACCACCAGCACCTGCTCGGTCTTGAAGGGGATCATGGTGATGATGTTGCGCGGGCAGACCTTGGCGCAGGCCGAGCAGCCGATGCACCGCTCGTAGTCGACCGTCGCCAGCCCGTCGACGACGTGGATGGCGTCGTAGGCGCAGGCGCGCACGCAGTCGCCGAGGCCGAGGCAGCCGAAGGTGCAGCCCTGCACCCCGGCCACCAGGTTGGCGCTGGCGCAGGTCGGCTCGCCCCGGTACTCCTGGCGCAGCAGGCGCATGGAGGAGTCGGCCGCGCAGTGCACCACCGGCCGGCGCGGGGCGGTCTCGCCCAGCTCGACGCCCATGATGCCGGCCAGGGCGGCGGCCAGGGACGAGCCGCCGACCGGGCACAGGGAGACGTCGGCCCCCTTGGCCACGGCCTCGGCGTAGTCGTTGCAGCCGACGTAGCCGCAGCCACCGCAGTTGGCGCCGGGCATGGCCGCCATGGCGGCCTCGGCGCGGGGGTCGACGGGCACGTGGAAGGCGCGGCTGGCCCAGCCGAGCACCAGGCAGGCGACGACGGCCAGGCCGAGCATGAAGCCGGCCGAGGCGAGAACGGTGGTGGTGGTCAGCATGGCTCCTCCGTCACTGGCCCTGGAGCAGGTTGCTGAGGCCGCGGTCGACGCCGGTGAAGCCCATGAACGCCATGGCCAGGATGCCGGCCACCAGCAGGGTGATGCCGGCCCCCTGGAGGGGCTTGGGGACGTCGCAGCCGTCGAGCTCCTCGCGGATGCCGGCCATGATGCTGATGGCCAGGGCGAAGCCGACGCCGCCGAACAGCGCCAGCACCAACGAGGTGTCCAGCCCCCACACCAGCTCCGGGTTCGCCTCGCCCGCGACGTGCTTCATGATCTCCAGGCAGGCGAAGAGGATGGCGCAGTTGGTGGTGATCAGGGGCAGGTAGATGCCGAAGGCCTTGAACAGGGGCGGGAAGAACTTCTTGAGGTACATCTCGACGAACTGGACCGAGGCGGCGATGACGAAGATGTAGATGATGTAGTTGAGCACCGACAGGTCGAGGACGAGGTCGGAGCCGGGCGCGACCAGCCCCCACACCCAGGCCGTCAGCGGCGCCCCGGGTCGGCCGACGAAGTAGGTGAAGGTCCACGACAGGGTGGCGGCGATCGACATGACGAAGGTCACCGCGCAGCCCATGCCGAAGGCCATGTCCACCCGCCGGGAGACGCCGATGAACGGGCAGATGCCGACGAAGTAGTGGAGGACGAAGTTGTTGATGAACGCGGCGGCGATGGCGAGCAGCACCAGGAAGGCGAGGTGTTCCATGGCGGCCTCCGTTACTGGGCCTGCGCCGGGCGGCGGGCGCTGTACCAGTTGACCAGGCCGAGGATCAGCCCGAGGGTCAGGAAGGCGCCCGGCGGCAGCACCAGGATGCCCCAACCCGGCCAGGCCTCGGGCAGCACCCGCAGGCCGAGCAGGGTGCCGGAGCCGAGCAGCTCGCGCGGCACCGAGATGGAGAGCAGGGCGAGGGTGAAGCCGAGCGAGACGCCGACCGCGTCGGCGGCGGCGACCCCGACCCCCTGCTTCGAGCCGCAGATCTCGCAGCGGGCGATGATGATGCAGTTGACGATGATGAGCGGGACGTACGGTCCCAGCACCCGGCTCATCTCCGGCATGAAGGCCTGCAGGATGCGATCGGCGATGGTCACGAACACGGCGATGGTGAGGGTGAAGACGAGGATCCGCAGGTGCGGCCGGATCACCTTCCGCATCAGGCTGGTGATGACGTTGGCGCAGATCAGGACGAAGGCGGTGGCGGCGGCCATGGTCAGGGCCGGCTTGACGCCGTTGGTGACGGCCAGCGTCGGGCACATGCCGAGCAGCTGCCGGAGGGTCGGGTTCTCCGGGATGATGCCGTTCAGGAAACGCTCGAGGGCGGTCGGTTCCGGGCTGGGCATGGTCAGCTCCCCGCGGGCGGGGCGACAAGCGCCCCGGCGAACTCGGCGACGCGACGGTTGACGATGGCCGCGACCGACTCGGACGAGATGGTGGCGCCGGTGAGGGCCTTGACCTCGCCGCTGCCGGGCTGGACCTCGCGCTTGACCACCTTCAGCGGGCCGCTCGCGGGCTGGCCCTGGAACTGGTCGCGGAATCGCTCCGCGCTGGTGATGAAGTCGCCCAGGCCCGGCGTCTCCTTCTGGTCGAGGACGTAGATGCCGGTGATCGTGGTGGCCTCGAGGTCGAGGCCGACCAGCAGCTCGATGCGGTCGGCGAAGCCCTGGCCGGCCGCGGCCACCACCCAGCCCAGCTGGCGGTCCTCGGCGTCGCGGGCGACCAGCGCCAGGGCGCCGCCGACCTGCTGCTCGCCGCTGCGCTCGGCGACCGCGCCCGGCACCAGCTCGGGGACCTTCGACGCGGCCAGGTTGCGCTTGTTCTCGCGGATGCGCGGTCCGAGCGAGATCTCGACCGCCGCCAGCGCGCCGCCGAACACCAGCGACAGGAGGACGACCAGCCAGGACTGGCTCCAGAACCCGGGACCGTGACCGTGGTCGCTCATGGGCGCCTCCTCAGCGCGTCGCCGGCACCGGCCCGCCGAGCGGCACGGGCACGGTCCAGCGGTTGACCAGGGGCACCATGCCGTTGGCGAGCAAGACGGCGAACATCACCCCCTCCGGGTAGCCCGAGAAGAGGCGGATGATCATGACGAAGACTCCCACCAGGATGCCGAAGACGACCCTCCCCCGTCCGGTGAGCGGGCTCGTGACCGGGTCGGTGGCGATGAAGAAGGCGCCGAACAGCAGCGACCCGCCGAGCAGGTGGTGGAGCACGGTCACCTGCGGCACCAGGCCGGCCAGCTGCGCCAGGCCGCCGAGCACCGCCACCGTGCCGAGCACCGCCAGCGGGATGTCCCAGGTGCCGGCGCGGCGGAAGCAGATCCAGCAGCCGCCGATCAGGCAGGCGAGGGCCGAGGTCTCGCCCAGCGAGCCGTTGACGTTGCCCAGGAACAGGGGCCACAGGGCGACGTCCTCGGCGGCCATCTTGGCGGCGGTCAGGGGCGTCGCCTGCGACAGCACGCCGGGGGCACCGTCGACCACGTAGGCGCCGGCGCCGAGCGCCAGGGAGAAGCTGATCATGACGAAGGCGCGGCCGACCATGGCCGGGTTGAACAGGTTCATGCCCAGCCCGCCGAAGATGACCTTGCCGAAGCCGATGGCGGCGAAGGAGCCGATCACCGCCACGTAGGGGGGGGCGCTCCACGGCAGGGACAGGCCGAGGATGACGCCGGTGACGGTCGCCGACAGGTCGCCGAGGGTCGAGGGCCGCCGGCGGAGGCGGGAGTGGAACAGGTGCTCGGCCGCCAGGCAGGAGAGGACGCAGAGGCCGACCTGGAGGATCGCGTACCAGCGGAAGACCGCCACCGCCGCGATCGTCACCGGCACCAGGCCGACGAGCACGTCGGCCATCATCCGCCGGCTGGTGAGCGGGTCGGCCAGGTGCGGCCCGGGCGCGACGTGGACGAGAGGGGTCGGGGCGAGAGGGGGGGCGGGGCTCTGGGTCTCGGCAGCCATGGTCACTCCCTGGGCAGCATCGCCTTGCCCATGCGGATGAGCTGGGTGAGGGGGATGGCGGCCGGGCAGGCGAAGGCGCAGCAGCCGCACTCGATGCAGGCACGGATGTGGTAGCGCCGCGCCACCTCCCAGTCGCGGCGGCGCGAGGCGAGGGCGATGCGGGTGGGGACCAGGTTCAAGGGGCAGACCTCGCCGCAGCGGCCGCAGCGCAGGCACGCGGTCTCGGGCGCCCGGCTGAGGTCGGCGGCGGTCAGGACCGTCACCCCGGAGGTCCCCTTGGTGACCGGTGTGTCGAGGCCCGGCACGGTCAGGCCCATCATCGGCCCGCCGGCCACGACTCGCACCGCGTCGTCGCGCAGGCCGCCGCAGTGGTCGACCAGGGCGCGGTAGGGGGCGCCGATCGGCACCAGCAGGTTGGCCGGGCGGGTCACGCCGTTGCCGGTGACCGTCACCACCCGGTGGGTGAGGGGCTTGCCCCGCAGCACCGCGCGGGCGACCGCGGTGGCGGTGCCGACGTTGACCACCACCACGCCGACGTCGAGGGGCAGGCCGCCGGTCGGCACCACCCGGCCGAGCAGGGCAAGGACCAGCTGCCGCTCGCCCCCTTGCGGGTACTTGGTGCGGACCCGCTCGACCCGGACGGTGGTGCCGGCCGCGGCCTTCTCGAGCGCGGCCCGGGCCGCCGGCTTGTTGTCCTCGACGCCGATCACGACCGCCGTGGCGCCGGCCGCGCGGGCGGCGAGCAGGGCGCCACAGACCACGGCCGCGGGCGCCTCGCGCATGACGCGGTCGTCGGCGGTCAGGAACGGCTCGCACTCGCAGCCGTTCACGACCAGGGCGTCGACCGGCCGCGACGGGTTGGGCGTCAGCTTGACGTGGGTCGGGAAGGCGGCCCCCCCCTGGCCGACGATGCCGGCGTCCCGGACCGCGGCCACGATCTGCTCCGGGGCGTACCGGTCGAGGCCCGCGGTCGGCCAGTCGCCGCCGAGGATCTCGTCGAACAGGGCTCGACCCTGGAGCTGCTCGCCCTCGGCCGCGACCACGACGGTCGGCACGTGGCGGCCGTTGGGCAGGGTGGTGACGCCGATCCGGGCCACCTTGCCGGCCAGCGGCGAGTGGACGGGGGCCGACACGAAGCCGCCGGCGGTGCCGAGCACGGCTCCCACCTCGACCGGGGCGCGGTTCTTCACCGCCGCCACGGCCGGCGCGCCCAGGTGCTGGACCAGCGGCACCTCGACCTTCTCCGGCGCCGGCAGCACCTCGATCGGGCACTCGGCGCTCAGCTCCTTGCGCTCGGCCGGGTGGACGCCGCGCGGGAAGGTGAGCCGCCCGCGCGTCGCGGCTGCAGCAGTGCTCATGGCTCTCTCTCCTTGCGGTGAACGTACAGGCGGTGGCCGGCCCAGGCCAGTCCCATGCCGAGCGCGAGCCCGGCCAGGCCCGCCGCCAGCTGGACCGGGGCGCTGGCGCGGCCGAGCCAGGCGCCCGCCGCGGCGGTCGCGACCGG
>CAYTJW010000215.1:0-7753 GCA_964438135.1 uncultured Thermoanaerobaculia bacterium | reverse complement strand
CCGCGTATTTCGACCCAGGTCATTAGTAATCGAACTTCCGGGATGTTGTACTAGCATGCGGCGAGGGAGGAGCCTGTCACCCCCGGTCGGGGGTCCGGCGGCGGCCCGAGGGGCCCCGCCGCGCCGGTCCGGCCGGTCAGCGCGGCAGCAGGGCGTCCATGATGGCGAAGCACTCGGCCTCGAGGTCGAGCTTGGGGCCGAGCAGCGGGTGCGCCCGCAGCTCCTCGACGAGGGCGAGCGCCTCGGCGGTGGACAGGCCCCGCTCGAGCCGGTAGCTGGACGGGTCCCGCGAGATCGGCCGCGCCGAGCTTGGGACGACGCCGAAGCGCCCCGGGTCGCGGCCGATCGGGCTGCCGGGCTCGAGCACCCACGGGCAGGCGCGGACGAAGTCGACGCGGTCGTGGAAGCGCTCCAGGAAGCGGATCGTCTCGGCGGCCTCCTCCCGGGTCTCGCCCGGGAAGCCGAACATGACGTGGCACTGGACCCTGACCCCGTGCCGGCGGCACTCCTCCAGGACCGCGACGGCGGTGTCGTGGGTGAAGCCCTTGTCCATCGCCCGCACCACCCGCGGGCAGCCGGACTCGAGGCCGACCGAGAGGAACCTCAACCCGGCGGCCGCGGCGCCGCCGACCAGCCCCGGCAGGGACCGCTCGAGCCGCGCCATGGTGCCGAGGGCGACCCCCACCCCGGCGGCCGGGACTGCCGCCGCCAGGTGCCGGAGCATGGCCGGCGAGGTGCCCTCGTCGCACAGGTAGACGTGGCTGACGCCGTCCCGCTGGTAGCCGGCGAGGGTCTCGACCACGGTGCCGACCGCCGCCTGCCGGAAGCGGGTGCCGATCGGCGAGCCGTGGTCGCAGAAGGCGCACCGGTTCCAGTAGCAGCCGCGGGAGGTGAGGGCGGGGGCGGCCGGCAACGGGGTCAGGTAGAGGCGGCCGATCGGCAGCCCGTCGAGCGCGAGCGGCGGCAGCTCCCGCCCCGGCAGCGTCTCGGCGAGGGGGTTGAGGAGGAGCCGGCCGGCGCCGCGGTCGGGCCGCACCAGGCTCGGCACGGCGTCGACCTCGCGGCCGTCCTCGAGGGCCCGGCACAGCTCGAGGAGCGCCACCTCTCCCTCGCCGCGGATGCCGAACGGCGCCAGGACCGTGGCCAGGACGCGGCCCACGGCCGGGCTCCGGGCCAGGTCCAGGGTGGTGGCGCGGGCCTCGTCGGCGCCGCCCGTGGCGTCCCGGCACAGGCTCGTGAACAGGGCCCCGCCCACCACCACCGGGCACGCCAGGGCGGCGCGCACCGCCCGGATCAGCGCCACCCCGGGCAGCAGCTGCTGCTTGTAACCCAGCGACACGCCGACCAGGTCCGGCCCCCAGGCCCGCAGGCGGGGGATGAGCGCGTCGCGGACGTAGGGCAGGTAGGGGTCGAGGCCCGGGTCGGCGAGCAGAGCGGCGGTGGCGGCGCAGCCGGTCAGGGTGACCACGGTCGGGTGGCAGGGCGCGGTCGAGACCAGCAGGGCGTCGTTGAGCCGGCCCACCTGCGCCAGGTAGCGCGACCGGTCGAGCCGGAAGCCGTCGGGGCGCCACGCCTCGGCCACGGTCTCGCGGGCGTCGTCGGCACCCGCCTCGGCCAGCGGGCGGCGGTCCGCGGGATGGAGCAGCGTGGTCATCCGCCACGGCTCGAGGTCCCGGCCGGGCGGGCCGGCCAGCCACCCGCCGGCGCGGCCGGCGGCCCGGCCGAGGCCGGCCTCGACCCGTTCCGGCGCGAGCAGGAAGTGCAGCGCCTCGACCGAGGCGTCGACCGGCAGGACCTCGACCCCGGCCCGGCGGAGGTGGCTCGCGAGGGCGACGAGGGCGAGCGGGGGGAAGACCGGCGGCGTTGGCGGCGGGTTGAGGAGGGCGACCTTCACCGTGGGCCTCGGCGGGCGCCGCGGGGCCCGGGCGTCGGGTCGGGGGCCGGCTGGGTCGGCGGCAACCCCTCGAGTGTAGCAGCGGTGTCGCCGCCGGCCCGGCGCGGTCGTTGACAGGGGGCGGCCCGGGACCTACTGTCGATCGTGGTGGAGCGGGCGCGGCCCGCAGGGAGGTGGGGCATGACCGGTGGTTCTCTCGCCAGGGCGAGCGCGTGGGCCCTGGCCGCGGCGGCGGCGGCCCTCCTGCCGCTCGCGGCCTCGGCCGGGTCCAACGACAACACCGTCCAGTGGGACGAGCTCTACCACAACAGCGCGGGCTACGACCCGGTGGTGGAGTACGTGCCGGACCAGGCCTACACCTTCCGCGACGTCGACCCGAGCAGCCTGGTGCTGCCGACGACCGCGGTCGGCATCTCGATCCTCGTCGACCAGGGCGACATCACCAGCGCCAACGTGGTCTGGTCGACGGGCGGCGGCGACAACTGGGTCCCGCTCGCCTGGGTCGCGAACTGGACCGGCTCCTTCCACGGCCAGGCGCCCAACGCCTACGACCTCTGGAAGGGCTCCATCCCGGCCCAGCCCGCGGGCACCACCGTCTACTACCGCATCCAGGTCAACGACGGCAGCGACTCGGACTGGCTGAACGCCGCCTCCGGCGACTGGCAGAACCCCCTCGGTCAGTGGGTGGCGGACAACGACACCACCTCGAACAACTGGAGCTACGCGGTCAGCGCCTGGCCGGTCGACGCCTCCCGGGTGCTGGCCGCCGGCCAGTGGGCGCTGGTCGGCCTGCCGTGCGACCCCCGGCCGGACGCCACGGTCGCGGCGGTGCTCGGCGACGACTCCCTGGGGACCTTCGACAGCGACTGGCGGGTCTACCGCCACGACCCGGCCAGCGGCTACGCCCAGCTCGGGCTCGCCGACACCCTCAACGTCGGCCAGGGCTACTGGGTCAAGAGCCTGCCCGGGGGCACCGCGCGGGCGGTCGGCACGACCGTGGCCGGGCCCCACCGCGCCGTGGCGCTCTCGGGCGCGGCGCCGGACGGCCGTTTCAACCTCGTCGGCCACCCCTACGACGTCTCGATCCCCTGGCCCAGCGTCAGGGTCTTCTACGGCGGCGCGGAGCACACCCTGCAGCAGGCCGCGCTCGCCGGCGTCATGGCGCAGCAGATGTGGCGCTGGAGCGGCGCCGCCTACCAGACCTACGACCCCGACGTGCCCGGGGCGCTGGGGACGCTGGTCCCCTTCGACGGCTTCTGGGCGCTGGCCTACCAGGACACCGAGCTCCGCATCCCGTCCTCGGCCACCCTCGCCCCGCCGGTCGAGCCCGACCAGCAGCAGGGGCCGTGGGGCTGGTACTGCCGGCTGGTGGTGCAGTCGGGCGACCTGGTCGACCCCGGCAACGTCCTCGGCCAGCACCGGGGCTCGAGCCGCGGCCCGGACCCGCGCGACCTGGCGGAGATGGCGCCGTTCGGCGACGACTACCTGACCGTGGTCTTCCCCCACGCCGGGTGGGGCGAGGCCGCCGGCGACTACACCGTCGACTACCACGGCCTGCGCCTGGCCGGCACCGACGAGTGGACCTTCGAGATCCGCACCCCGCGGCCCGGGCGCGAGGTCACCCTGACCTGGGTCTGCCCGGAGCGGGTGCTGGAGCGCTCGCAGCTCGTCGACGACTCAACCGGCGACGTGCGCGACGCGGCCCTGTTCCCGGAGGGCGTGACCCTGCTGGTGGACGGCGGCGGCCGCAAGCTCACCTGGCGGGTGACCCCGCCCCTGCGCGAGCTCCCCCTCGACCGCGCCGGGCCCGCGCCGGCCGCGGAGTAGCGACCCGGCCGGGCCCGCCCGCCGCCCGCGACCGCGGGCGGGCCTATACTGGCCGGGGGACCGGGAGTCGACATGGCGCTCAGCATCGTCGCGGCGTGGCTGTCGTTCGCGGCCGGGGTGCTGGCCGGCGCGACCACCGGCCTGTTCTTCGCCCGGCCCGACTGGCTCGGCGGCTACGCCTCGTGGCCGCGGCGGATGGTGCGCCTCGGGCACGTGTCCTTCTTCGGCCTCGGCTTCCTCAACCTCGGCTACGGCCTGACCGTGCCGGCGCTCGGCCTCGAGCGCGGCGCGGCGGCGCCGGCGCTGCTGCTGGTGGCGGGCGCGGTGGCGATGCCGCTGGTCTGCTACCTGAGCGCCTGGCGGCCGCCGTTCCGCCACCTGTTCTGCGTGCCGGTGACGGCGGTGGGCGCGGCGGTCGGCCTGGTCGTCTGGCAGGCGGTGGGGCGATGAAGGTCGGGCTGGTGGCGATGAGCGGCATCCGCGTCTGCGACCAGGAGCTGCTGCGTCTCGGCCTGACCCTGCCCGGCTTCGTCGAGCGCAGCCGCACCATCGCCTCCCTGCCCAGCCTGGGCCTCCTGACCCTGGCCGCGCTGACCCGCGACCGGCACGAGGTCAGCTACCTGGAGGTGCCCGACCTGGCCGCGGTCGACGGGCTGCCGGGCGACTTCGACCTGGTCGGCATCTCGACCTACAGCGCCCAGGTCGACGAGGCCTACGCCCTGGCCCGGCGCTACCGCCAGCACGGGGTGCCGGTGGTGATGGGCGGGCCGCACTGCACCGCGGAGCCGGACGAGGCGCTCGAGTCGTGCGACGCGGTGGTGGTCGGCGAGGGCGAGCCCGCCTGGCCGCTGGTGCTGGCGGACGCGGCGCGGGGCGCGCTCGCGTCCCGCTACGGCTCGCGCTCGAGCGACTACGACCTGGCCTCGTCGCCGCTGCCGGCCTTCGACCTGCTCGACGTCGGCCGCTACAACCGCCTCACGGTCCAGACCAGCCGCGGCTGCCCGCACCGCTGCCAGTTCTGCGCCAGCTCGGTCCTCCTCACCGGCCGCTACAAGCAGAAGCCGGCGGAGCGGGTCCTGGCCGAGGTCGACGCCATCCTCGGGCTGTGGCCGCGGCCGTTCCTGGAGCTGGCCGACGACAACAGCCTGGTCGACCGCGCCTACTGGAAGGGCCTGCTGCCCGAGCTCGTCGGGCGGGGCGTGCGCTGGTTCGCGGAGACCGACCTGTCGGTGGCGGACGACCCCGAGCTGCTCGAGCTGATGCGGCAGAGCGGCTGCGCCCAGGTCCTGGTCGGCCTGGAGAGCCCGACCGCCGGCCCGCTCGCGGGGGTCGAGCTCCGCTCGGACTGGAAGCGGCGCCGCTTCCCGGGCTACCGGCGGGCCATCCAGACCATCCAGGACCACGGCATCACCGTCAACGGCTGCTTCGTCCTCGGCCTCGACGGCCAGGGGCCGGAGGTGTTCGACCAGGTCCTGGCCTTCGTCCGCTCAACCGAGCTGTTCGAGGTCCAGATCACCATCCTGACACCGTTCCCCGGCACCCCGCTGTACGACCGACTGGCCGGCGAGGGGCGGCTGCTCGCGCCCCGGGACTGGCGCCGCTGCACCCTGTTCGACCTCAACTTCCGGCCGCAGGGCATGCCCGGCGACGAGCTGGTCGAGCGGTTCCGGCGGCTCGGCGCGGAGCTGTACGGCGACGAGATGACCCGCTGGCGGCGGGAACGGTTCAAGGAACGCGTGCGCAGCCGGCTGCTGCGCGAGGAGGAGGGACGGTGAGGAACCACCCCTGGGTCGCGCTGCTGTTCGCCGTTGCCGCCCTCTACGACGGGCTGCTGGGTCTGGTCTTCCTCTTCGGCGCCGAGGGGCTCTTCGCCCGTTTCGGGGTGACGCCGCCCAACCACTTCGGCTACGTCCAGTTCCCGGCCGCGCTGCTGGTGGTGTTCGGCCTCATGTTCGCGCAGGTGGCACGCGACCCGGCCGCCAACCGCAACCTCATCCCCTACGGCATCCTGCTCAAGGCGTCCTACTGCGGGGTGGTGTTCTGCCACTGGTTCGCCGCCGGCCTGCCCGGGCTGTGGAAGCCGTTCGCAATCGCCGACCTCGTCTTCGGGGTGCTGTTCGCGGCGGCGTGGCTGGCCCTGGGCCGGCGAGCCCCGGCCGGCTGACCGGCGGCGGCTGCCGCCCCGCCAGCGCCGGGGCCCGAGACCGCAACCGGCCTACTGTCCCCGCAGGCGGCTCAGGTACAGCTCGTAGCGGTGCTGCCCCTCGCCGACGAAGCTGCTGAAGGTGACGCCGACGCCGGCGAAGCTCTCGCGGCCGAAGGTCGTGCTGCGCACCACCCGCGCACGGGCGTGGATCGGCAGGTCGTCGCCCGGGACGGTGAACACGAGGTCGACCTCGCCGCCCACCGGCACCGGCTCGTCGGTGCGCAGCAGCATGCCGGAGGCGGAGATGTTCTCGGTCTTCCAGCTGGCGCTGCGCCAACCCTCGACCAGGTCGGCCTCGACCGTCAGGCAGACCCGGTGACGCTCGCTCACCCGGCGGAGCTCGGCGACCACCGCCGGCAGCTTCTCCGCGATCTCGCCCAGCGCGACGACCCGGTTGGCGCCGCGGCCGATGAAGTTCTGGGCGTCGCGCTCCTGCTCGGCCCGCGCCAGCATCACCAGCCGCGTGCCGCGGCACAGCGAGGCCGGCGCGCGGACCGACTCGAGGAAGGTGATCGGGGCGTAGGGCGGCACCGTGGTCAGGACGAAGGAGAACGGGAACCAGCGCGTGCTCTCCAGGGCGGCGGCGTGGACCGGCTCGGCGTGGGCGACGATCGAGAAGGGGACGAGCAGCTTGCGCACGACCTCGGCCTGGACCGGGGGCAGGCCGACCACCAGCGCCGCCTCGGGCGCGGAGGTCGGGCGGGCGCGCGCGTCGCCGAGGTTGCGCAGCGGGTGCCACGGCAGGGCGCCGGCCGAGTGGGCGTGGTCGAGGAGCGCGACCAGGGAGGCCTGGACGACCCGCATGTCGTCGCGGGTGCGGCCCTCGGCCATCATCGCCCCGCCGGCGGCCTGGATCTCCTCCCTGGTCGCTGCCAGCAGGAAGCGGTGGGGGAGGCGAGCGACCAGCTGCTGCACCAGCTGCAGGCGTTGCCTCGCCTCCTCGGCGCCGACCCCCCCGGTCAGGCCGGCGGTGTGCTGCGCCAGGACCTGGAAGAGGGCGCTGAGGGTTTCCTGCGGCGCGCTCATCGCCCGCCATTGTAGCGAGGCACCCATGCCGACAGCTCCCCGGATGCCCGGCGGCCGGCGTCGTTCCGTTCGGTCGTGACGGGTGGCGCCTGGCAATACCGGCGGCGGGCCTCGGGTTGCACGGTACGTCCGCTGGCGGGGGTGGCGATGCAGACCAGGCTGGGAGTGCTGCTGCGGAGGAAGGGGCCCGAGGTCCACGCGGTGTCGCCGACGGCGACGGTGCTGGACGCGGTCGAGGCGATGAACCGCGAGCGCGTGGGGGCGCTGGTGGTCAGGGACGGCGAGGCCCTGGTCGGGATGTTCACCGAGCGCGACGTGCTGACCCGGGTGGTGGCGAGCGGCCGCGACCCGGCGGCGACGCCGGTCGGGACGGTGATGACCCGCGACCTGGTGACGGTCGGCCCCGAGATCACGGTCGAGCAGGCGATGGCGGTGATCACGGAGCGGCGCTGCCGCCACCTGCCGGTGGTGGAGGGCGGCCGCCTGGTCGGCCTCCTCTCGAGCGGCGACCTGACCCGCTGGGTGACCCGCAACCAGGCCTGGCACATCGAGGACCTGGTCAACTACATCACCGGCAAGTACCCGGCGTAAACCCGTACCCGTACTCGATGCACCGGATGCCCTTGACCCCGTCGTCTCCGGCAGCGACGATGCCCTCGATGCGGCGAACCGCTCTCCCCCTGCTGGCGGCGATCGCGGCCTCCGCGCCCCTCCCCGCCGCGCCGCCGGCGTCCGCCCCGCCCGCGGCCGTGGTCCTCGTCACCCTCGACACCACCCGCGCCGACGCCCTCGGCTGCTAC
>CAYTJW010000214.1:0-7757 GCA_964438135.1 uncultured Thermoanaerobaculia bacterium | reverse complement strand
GGAAGACCAACCCGGCCATCAGAGCCGCCCCGGCCGGCGCAGCACTCGCCCGCCCCCGACCTCGGCCACCAGCTGGAGCCCGGCCTCGGCGAGGACGGCGCCGGGCAGCGCGAGGAGGTAGTCGGCGGTCCCCCCGACCGCGGGCAGCGGCGTGCCGTAGTACGACGACGGCAGCGCCCGGGCGTGGGCAACCACGCCCACCGCCACCATGTAGGCCTCCATCTCGGCCTCGGCCGAGTCGGCCCGGACGGTGAAGGTGGCGCCGGGCGGCACCAGCGGCGCGGCCGCCTCGAGGAAGCGGACGGCGCGCCCCAGGGCGGGGTTCGACCGGAGGACCGCGGCCGCCGGTGGCGCGAGGGTGGCGCGGCCGGCCGGGGTGCTCCAGAAGCGCGCCGGGAAGGCGAGCAGGGCCACCGCCGCCAGGAGCCATGGCCACGCCAGCGGCCGTCCCGCCGCCGCCGCGATCAGCCGCCTGCCCGCCGCGACCACCTCCCGGACTATAGCAAAGGCGGCGCGGGTGAGGGTCGAGGATGTTGTGGCAACTGGACTTAGGGATCGGCAGCCGGACCCGGGCAGGCGGGAGTGTGCTACAGTCCCCCGCCGTGTCGACACTGTCCGTGGTGATGCCGGTCTTCAACGAGCAGGCCACCTTGGGGCGGATTCTGGACCGGGTGGCGGCCGCGCCGCTGCCCGCCACGATCGACGCCGTCGAGGTGGTGGTGGTGGACGACTGCTCCACCGACTCCAGCTGGCAGGTGCTGACCGCCTACTCCGCGCCGCCCCGCGCCGACGTGCGGGTGGAGCTGGTCCGCCTCCGCCACGAGCGCAACCGCGGCAAGGGGGCGGCGCTGCGCACCGCCTTCGCCGCCGCCCGCGGCGAGGTGCTGCTGGTCCAGGACGCCGACCTCGAGTACGACCCGCGCGACTACCCCGCCCTGTTGCAGCCGATCGTCGACGGCCTCGCCGACGTGGTCTTCGGCTCGCGCTTCCTCGGCGGCCCGCACCGCGTCCTGTTCTTCTGGCACTACCTCGGCAACACCTTCCTCACCCTCCTCTCCAACACCTTCACCGACCTCAACCTGACCGACATGGAGACCTGCTACAAGGCGCTGACGCGGCCGGTTCTCGAGCGCATCCGCCTGGTCTCCGACCGGTTCGGCTTCGAGCCCGAGGTGACGGCCCGCGTCGCCCGGCTCGGCGTCCGCATCTACGAGGTGCCGATCTCCTACCACGGTCGCACCTACAGGGAGGGCAAGAAGATCGGCTGGAAGGACGGCGTGGCGGCGGTCTGGTCGATCCTGCGCTTCAACACCTGGGACCGGTGAGGGCAGCCTCCAGCTCTCAGCGATCAGCGGTCAGCTCCCCCGCCCGGCCACTCGGCTCTTCCCTCTCGCGCCGCCTTCGGTTATCGTTGCCCCCTGACCCCCCCGGGTGGACGGGGGAGCTGAGAGCTGACAGCTTCCAGCTGACAGCTCCCAAGGAGGCTCGAATGGCGAAGCGTACGGTCGTGACCATGCCCGGCGACGGGATCGGCAAGGTGGTGCTGCCCGAGGCCCTGCGCGTGCTCGAGGCGGTCGGTTTCGAGGCCGACTGGGTCGAGGCGCCGATCGGCTGGGACTACTGGTGCAGCGAGGGCAACGCGCTGCCGGAGCGGACGGTCGAGCTGATCGCCGAGCACAAGGTGGCGCTGTTCGGCGCCATCACCTCCAAGCCCAAGGACAAGGCTGCCGCCGAGCTCGCCCCCGAGCTGCGGGACAAGGGCTACACCTACTTCTCGCCCATCGTCGGCCTGCGCCAGCGCTTCGACCTCGACATCTGCGTCCGCCCCTGCACCACCTTCCCCGGCAACCCGCTCAACTTCATCCGCCACGCGCCCGGCGGCGGCTTCGAGGAGCCGCGGGTCAACGCCACGGTCTTCCGCCAGAACACCGAGGACCTCTACTGCGGCGTGGAGTGGACCAACCCGCCGGCTCTGGTCCGCCAGGGCCTCTCGAGCCACCCCAAGTTCGAGCCCTTCGAGTCGGTGCCGGGGGAGGACCTGGCGGTCTCCTGCCGGATCCTGTCCCGCGCCGCCTGCCAGCGGATCATCGGCGCCGCCTTCGAGCACGCCGCGAGGCACGGCGCGAAGAGCGTGACCGTGTGCGAGAAGCCGAACGTGGTGCGCGAGACCTCGGGCATGATGCTGGCAGAGGCCAAGAAGATCCAGAAGAGCTACCCCGGGATCGAGCTCTGGGACACCAACATCGACGCCATCATGATGTGGCTGACCAAGAACCCCGAGGACTACAGCGTGGTGGTGGCGTCGAACCTGTTCGGCGACGTCATCTCCGACGGCTTCGCGGGCCTGGTCGGCGGGCTCGGCTTCGCCGCCTCGGCCAACCTCGGGCGCGAGGTGGGGGTGTTCGAGCCGACCCACGGCTCGGCGCCCAAGTACGAGAAGCTCTCACCCTCGATCGTCAACCCGATCGCCATGATCCTGTCGGCGGTGATGATGCTCGAGTGGCTGGGCGAGAACGACAAGGCCGAGCGGGTGCGGGCGGCGGTGTCGGCGGTGGTGGCCGAGGGCAAGGTGCGGACCTACGACATGCTCAAGCTGCGCGGCGGCCCGGACGCCATCCGCCAGGGCGCCGCCACCACCACCCAGTTGACCGACGCCATCGTCGCCCGGATCTGAGGGCGCGGGCGGCCGACGCGGCCGCGACAGGGGGTTCGAGCATGAGCCAGGCGGGGATCTCGAGCGCGGCGGCCGGGCCGCTCGGCGAGTCGGTCCGCTCCGACCTGCACGTGGCCTACGAGCCCGGACCGGGGCCGCTGGCCGTGGCGGTGACCAGCACCGTCGACTACCTCTACCGCGAGGCCATCGAGGCCGCGGCCCGCCGGGTCGCCCAGGCCCTCGGCGTCGCCACCGGGAGCCTCACCCTCAAGGACGGCGGCGCCCTCGACTGGGTGATCCTGGCCCGGGTCGAGACCTGCCTGCGGCGGGCGGGCTTCGACGGCCCGCCGGTGCTGCCGGAGCCGGCCCCCGGCGCCGGGGCTCCGCGCAGCCGCGACCGTCTGCGCCGCAGCCGGCTCTACCTGCCCGGCAACCAGCCCAAGCTGATGCTGTCGGCCGGGCTCTACTCGGCCGACGGGCTGATCCTCGACCTCGAGGACTCGGTGCCTCCGGCGGAGAAGGACGCGGCCCGGCTGCTGGTCCGCAACGCCCTCGTCGCCCTCGACTTCGGCGCGAGCGAGCGGACCGTGCGGGTCAACCAGGGGGAGCTCGGCCTGCTCGACCTCGAGGCCATCGCCCCGCACAACGTGCACATGGTGCTGCTGCCCAAGGTCGAGGGCCCGGAGAGGGTGACCGAGGTCGCCGCCTGGCTGCGCTCGCTCACCGGCGCGGGCGACGCGCCGTTCCTGATGCCGATCCTGGAGTCGCCCCGCGGCATCTTCCGCGCCTCAGGAATCGCCACCGCCGACCCCCTGGTGGTGGCCCTGACCCTCGGCCTCGAGGACCTCTCGGCGGAGCTCGGCGCGCCCCGCTCGGCCGCCGGCGACGAGAGCTTCCTGGCGCGGCAGACGGTGGTCTACGCCGCCCGCGCCGCCTCCGTGCAGCCGATCGCGTCGGTCTACTCCGACGTCCAGGACGAGGCCGGGCTGGCCGCCTACGTCCGCCGCGAGCGCGCCCTCGGCTTCGACGGCGTCGGCTGCATCCACCCCCGCCAGATCCCGGTCGTGCACCGGGAGATGACGCCGTCGCCAGCCGAGGTCGAGCGGGCGGTCAAGGTGGTCCGCGCCGCCCGCGACGCGGAGGCGCGCGGACTGGGCGTGGTGGCGGTGGGGAGCAAGATGGTCGACCCGCCGGTGGTCCGGCAGGCGCAGCGGGTGGTGGCGCTGGCGCTCGCCGCCGGCGCGCTCGCCCCGGGCTGGGAGGATCAGCCATGAGCACCCCGTTGGAGCGCAACGCCGCCGGCCGGCTGGTGCCGACCACCGTCAACGGCCTCGAGATGCCGCCCTTCCGGGGCGTCGGCGGCCACCGCCCGGCGGGCCGCAAGGCCGCGCCGCCGGTCGCCACCTGCCTCGACTACCCGAAGGACGGCGACAAGCGGCAGCCGACCCTGAAGGAAGCGCTGGCGAGAATCGGCCTCGCGGACGGCATGGTGGTCTCGACCCACCACCACCTGCGCGACGGTGACCTGGTCGCCAACATGGCCTTCGACGCCGCGGCCGAGCTCGGCGTCCGCGACCTGATGTGGTTCCCGTCCGCCTCCTTCCCGGTGCACGCGAACCAGATCCGGCACCTCGAGGCGGGCGTGCTGCACCACATCGAGGGGTCCATGAACGGGCCCCTCGGCGACTACTGCTCGCGCGGCAAGATGCGCGGCCTGGGCGTGCTGCGCTCCCACGGCGGCCGCTGGCAGGCGATCCAGGACGGCGAGGTGCACGTCGACGTGGCGGTCATCGCCGCCCCCACCGCCGACCCCTTCGGCAACGCGACCGGCGACCGGGGCCCGGCCGCCTGCGGCCTGCTCGGCTTCGCCCTGGCCGACTCGGTCTACGCCGACCGGGTCGTCGTCGTCACCGACAACCTGGTCCCCTTCCCCTGCATCCCGTGGCAGATCCAGGGCAACAACGTCGACGCGGTGGTGACGGTGCCGTCCATCGGCGACCCGAGGAAGATCGTCTCCGGCACCACGGTGGTGACGCAGAGCCCCGACCGGCGCCGCATCGCCGAGCTGGCCGCCCGCTTCTGCGCCGCCTCCGGGTTGATGCGCCCCGGCTTCTCGTTCCAGGCCGGCGCCGGCGGCACCACCCTCGCCTTCACGATCTACCTGCGCGAGCTGATGAAGGCCGCGGGGGTCACCGCCCGCTTCGCCCGCGGCGGCTCCAACACGGTCATGGTCGAGATGCTGGGCGCGGGCGAGATCGAGTACATCCTCGACGGCCAGACCTTCGACCTCGACGGCGTCCGCTCCATGGCGACCGACTCGAGGCACGTCAACACCTCCCCCTTCACCTCCTACAACTTCCACGGCAAGGGCAACTTCGCCTCGATGGTCGACGTCGCCGTGCTGGGCGCGACCGAGATCGACCTGGACTTCAACGCCAACGTCGTCACCCACTCCGACGGCCGCATGCTGCACGGCATCGGCGGCTGGCAGAACTGCCTCGACGCCCGCTGCGCCATGCTGCTGGTGCCGTCGTTCCGCGACCGCATCCCGGTCATCGTCGACCGGGTGACGACCCTGTGCGGCCCGGGCGAGCTGGTCGACGTGGTGGTGACCGAGCGCGGCATCGCCGTCAACCCGCGCCGAGCCGACCTGCTCGACGCCGTGCGCGGCTCCGGCCTGCCGGTCCGGCCGATCCAGGACCTCAAGGCCGAGCTCGACCGGATCTGCGGCGTCCCCTCGAGGCCGCAGCTGTCCGAGCAGCCGGTGGCGGTGGTGAAGTGGGTCGACGGCACCGTCCTCGACTCGGTCTGGCGGGTGGGGTAGGGGCTTTCAGCCTTCAGCTCCGCCGCCCACCCCCAGGCCCGGTCGGGTGGGGGAGGCTGAACGCTGATCGCTGAAAGCTGAAAAGCTGACAGCTCGCTTGCATCCCGGCCGACAGGCGTGTACAATCCGCCGTCCTCGGCCGCGCGGCCGAGGGGAGGTAGCCGATGAAGCCCGACACCCACCCCGCGTACGAGGAGGTCGAGGTCCGCTGCGCCTGCGGCAACTCGTTCATGACCCGATCGACCAGGAAAGAGCTGCGGGTCGAGATCTGCAGCGTCTGCCACCCGTTCTACACCGGCAAGCAGAAGCTGATCGACACCGCCGGCATGGTCGAGCGCTTCGAGCGCCGCTACGGCAAGTCGACCACCCCGACCGCGGAGTGACTCGCGCCGCCGCGCCAGCGGCGACAGCCCAGCCGGCCCCGCGCCGCAGCCGCCGCGCGGGGCTTCGCTGCCGCGCCATGACCGAGACCCGTTGCCAGCCCAGCCGACCCGGCCGCCGGAGGAGCGATGTTCGACCGGCTTGAGGAGGTCGTCCGCCGTCACCAGGAGCTGGTCGCCCAGCAGGCCGACCCCGAGGTCGCGACCAGCGTCAGCCGCTCCCGCGACGTGGCGCGCAAGGTCGCCGAGCTGGAGCCGCTGGTGACGGCGTTCCGGGCGTTCCGCGCCACCGACCGGGAGCTCGACGGCGCCCGCGAGGTGCTGGCCGCGGCCGACGACGCCGAGCTGGCCGAGATGGCGCGCGCCGAGGTGGCGGCGCTGGAGGCGCGCCGCGACGCCCTCGCCGAGCGGCTCAAGGTGCTGCTGCTGCCGGAGGAGCCCAACGACGCCCGCAACGTCATCCTCGAGGTCCGCGCCGGCACCGGCGGCGAGGAGGCGGCGCTGTTCGCCGCCGAGCTGCTGCGCATGTACTCCCGCTACGCCGAGTCGCGCGGCTGGAGGCTGTCGGTCACCGAGAGCCACGAGACCGGCCTCGGCGGGCTCAAGGAGGCGCTGGCCGAGATCGAGGGCGAGCGGGTCTACTCGCGCCTCAAGTACGAGTCCGGGGTGCACCGCGTGCAGCGGGTTCCGGCCACCGAGTCGTCCGGCCGCATCCACACCTCGGCCGCCACGGTGGCCGTGCTGCCCGAGGCCGAGGAGGTCGAGGTCCAGGTCGAGGAGAAGGACCTCCGCATCGACCGCTTCTGCTCCTCCGGGCCGGGCGGGCAGAGCGTCAACACCACCTACTCCGCGGTCCGCGTCACCCACCTGCCGACCGGCCTGGTCGTGTCCTGCCAGGACGAGAAGTCGCAGATCCAGAACCGGCTCAAGGCCCTGCGGGTGCTGAAGGCGCGCCTGAAGGAGATCGAGGAGCGGGAGCAGGCGCGCGAGCGGGCCGCCGACCGCCGCAGCCAGATCGGCACCGGCGACCGCTCGGAGAAGATCCGCACCTACAACTTCCCGCAGAGCCGGGTCACCGACCACCGCATCGGCCTCACCGTCCACCGTCTGCACGAGGTCCTCGACGGCGACCTCGACCTGGTGCTCGAGCCCCTCCTCGCCCACGTCCAGGCGGAGCGCCTCAAGGCGGAGACCGGGTGAGGCCGGGGCGGGACGAGCCGGGCTGTCAGCCGTCAGCTGTCAGCTGTCAGCTCCCCCGCCCGCCCGCTGGACCGGGACGTCGGGCCGGGGCGTCATGACGGTTGCCGAGGCGCTCGCCCTCGGCGAGCGGACCCTCCCGGCCCGCCCCGGCCTGCCCGACCCCCGGCGGGAGGCGCGCTGGCTCCTGGCCCGCGCCCTCGGCCGCAGCGAGACCTGGCTGCTGCTGCACCCCGACCAGGGGCTGCCGGACGAGGCGGTCGCGGCCCACAATCGGTGCGTCGAGATCCAGCGTCACCTGGTCTCGCTGGCCAGACCCGGCGCGATCCCATCGGAAATCTACGCGAGCGTCATGGAGAACCTGGACCCGCAATTCCTGCAGAACTTCATGGGCTTCGGCGACCGCCGGGCCAACTTCCTCGGCCACGGGGTCGGCCTGCAGATCGACGAGATGCCGGTCCTGGCGGACGGATTCGATGAGCCGCTGGCCGCCGGGATGGTCCTGGCTCTGGAGCCCAAGAAGGGCATTCCAGGCGTCGGCATGGTCGGCGTCGAGGACACCTTCGTAGTCGGCCCCGATGGAGCCGCGAGCATCACCGGGACCAACCCAGGCCTGATCCCGGTCGAGCCCTGATCCGTCCGACAAACCGAAGTCGCCAGCCTCCCGTGAAGCGGCCAAGGACGCCGCGAAGTCCGGTACCGC
>CAYTJW010000213.1:0-7795 GCA_964438135.1 uncultured Thermoanaerobaculia bacterium | reverse complement strand
GGCCGACCCGCGGGCGAGCGAGGGGTACCGCCGCGACCTGCTGGCGGCGCTGGTGGAGCGGGACCTGCTCGCGGCCCGCGACCGGGCCCGGGCCGGGCGGCACGGGGGTGCGGCATGAGGATCGAGCTCGAGCTCAACGGCGCGCGGCGCAGCCTCGAGGTGGCGCCGGGCGAGATGCTGGCCCAGGTGCTCCGGCGCGAGGGCCTGTTCGGGGTCAAGATCGGCTGCAACGAGGGCGACTGCGGCGCCTGCACGGTGCTGCTCGACGGGCAGCCGGTCAACTCCTGCATCCTGCTGGCGGCGCGGGTGGACGGCCACCGCGTCACCACCGTCGAGGGGCTGGGCACGGTGTTCGAGCCCCACCCGCTGCAGCGGGCCTTCGCCGAGGAGGGGGCGGTGCAGTGCGGCTTCTGCATCCCCGGCTCGATCCTGTCGGCCTCGGCGCTGCTCGAGCGGGAGCGGCACCCGTCGGACCGCCAGATCCTCGGCGCCCTCGACGGCAACCTGTGCCGCTGCACCGGCTACGTCAAGAAGCTGGTCGCCATCCGGCGGGTGGTGGCCGAGCGGCTGGAGGCCGAGCATGAGCAGTGACCGCGCCCGCGACCTCAAGACCGTCGGCCGTTCGGTGACCAAGCTCGACTCGCTCGGCCTGGCCTGCGGCCAGGCCCGCTACACCGACGACGTGGTCATCCCCGGCCTCGCCCACGGCAAGATCCTGGGCTCGCCGCTGGCCCACGCCCGCATCGTCTCGATCGACACCTCCGCGGCCGAGGCGCTGCCCGGCGTGCTGGTGGTGCTCGACCACCGCAACACGCCGCGGGTGATGCGGACCACGGCCGGCCAGGGCTTCCCCGAGCCGTCGCCGTACGACTTCACCACCTTCGACGACCGGGTGCGCTTCGTCGGCGACCGGGTGGCGGCGGTGGCGGCGGAGACCGAGGCCGTCGCCCTCGAGGCCCTGTCCCTGATCCGGGTCGAGTACGAGGAGCTGCCGGCGGTCTTCGACCCCGAGGAGGCGCTGCGACCGGGCGCGCCGGTGATCCACCCCGAGCCCGACGCCCACGCCGCCATCCCGGTCGAGTACGACCCGGCCCGCAACCTGGCGGCGCACGTCAAGGTCGAGGTGGGCGACGTCGAGGCGGCCCTGGCCTCGGCCGACGAGGTCTTCCGGCGCCGCTTCGAGGTCCACATCGCCTCCCACGCCATGCTCGAGCCGCCGATCACGATCTGCTTCTTCGACGACGTCGGCCGGCTGGTGGTGCGCAGCTCGACCCAGGTGCCGTTCCACGCCCGCCGCATCGTCGCCCAGGCGCTGGAGATCCCGGTCCGCCTGGTGCGGGTCGTCAAGCCCCGCATCGGCGGCGGCTTCGGCGGCAAGCAGGAGGTGATGCTCGAGCCGACCTGCGCCATGCTCGCCTGGCGGTCGCGCCGGCCGGTGCGCCTGGCCATGACCCGCGAGGAGGTGTTCGTCACCGCCCGCACCCGCCACGCCCAGGTGGTCGACCTGGCCGCCGGCATGACCCGCGACGGTGACATCACCGCCCTCGACCTGAAGGTGGTGATGAACAACGGCGGCTACGGCTCGCACGCCCTGACCGTGGCCTGCAACACCGGCTCCAAGGTGCTGCCGATCACGAACCGCGTCCCCAACCAGCGCTTCGAGGCGACCACCGCCTACACCAACCTGCCGGTCGGCGGCGCCTACCGCGGCTACGGCGCGACCCAGGGCTACTTCGCCCTCGGCGTCCTGGTCGACGAGATGGCGGCCCACCTGGGCGTCGACCCGGTCGACTTCTGGCGCCGCCACCACATCCGCCAGGGCGAGACCTCGCCGATCTTCGCCGCCCTCGGCGAGGGTCGCGCCGGGGTGGTGATGACGATCGACTCGTGCGGCCTGCCGGAGTGCATCGACCGCGGCGCCGAGGCGATCGGCTGGACTGCCAAGCGCGGCCGGCGGGAGCGGGACGGCAGCCGGGTGCGCGGCGTCGGCATGGTCTGCCTGATGCAGGGCTCGTCGATCCCCGAGATCGACATGGGCGCGGCCACCATCAAGCTCAACGAGGACGGGTCGTTCAACCTGGCGGTCGGCGCCACCGACCTCGGCACCGGCTCGGACACGGTGCTCGGCCAGGTCGCGGCCGAGGTGCTCGGGGTGGCGGCGGAGCAGGTCGTGGTCTACTCCTCCGACACCGACCTGACCCCGTTCGACGTCGGCGCCTACGCCTCCTCGACCACCTACCTGTCGGGCACCGCGGTCGAGAAGGCGGCCCTCGACGCGCGGCGGCAGATCCTGGCCGCGGCCGCGGGCATGACCGGCCGGCCGGCCGAGGAGCTCGACCTCGCCGACGGCTCCGTGGTGGACGCCTCGGGTCAGCGCGTGCTCAGCCTGAGCGAGGTCGCGCTGTCGACCCTCTACGCCCACGACCAGCACCAGATCATCGGCGTGGCGTCCCACATCTCGCACAAGTCGCCGCCACCGTTCGCGGCCCACTTCGCCGAGGTCGAGGTGGACGAGCGGACCGGCCTGGTGCGGGTCCTCGACTACGTCGCCGCGGTCGACTGCGGCACCGCCATCAACCCCAAGCTGGCCGAGGGCCAGACCGAGGGGTCGGTGGTCAACGGCATCGGCTACGCCCTCACCGAGCGCTACCTGTTCGACCGCCGCGGGCGGATGCTCAACCCGTCCTTCGGCCGCTACAAGATCCCGTGCGCGGTCGACGTCGGCCGGGTCCGCACCATCCTCGTGCCGACCTGGGAGCCGACCGGCCCGTTCGGCGCCAAGAGCGTGTCGGAGATCTCCATCAACGGCCCGCTGCCGGCGATCGCGAACGCCGTCTTCGACGCGGTGGGAATCCGCCTCTACGCCGCCCCGTTCACCCCCGAGCGGGTGCTGGCGGCGATCCGGGCGCGGTGACGCCGGGGACCGCGGGGAGCCTCACTGCCATGAGCGACCGACGTTTCCTGCTGTGCCGTGCCGACTTCCTCATGCCGCTCGCGCCGGACGACCCGGGCCGGGTGGTCGAGGACGGCTACGTCCTGTCCGAGGGGGAGACCCTGCGCGAGGTCGGGCCGTACACCGACGAGGTCGGCCGCCGCCTGCTCGACGGGCTCGGCAACGCCCTCGAGGTGGTCGGCTGGGCGCGGGAGGGCGGCCCGCCGACCGACGTGCCGCGGCAGGGCGGCGTCCTGCTGCCCGCCTTCGTCAAGGCCCACGGCCACGACCACGAGCAGGCCCTGATCGGCGTCGCCAAGGACCAGCCCCTGACCTGGTGGCTCGACCACGCCGTCAACCCCTTCACCCAGTACCTGGCCGAGCACGAGCGGCGGCTGACCGAGGTGCTGCTGGCGCCGCCCTACACCACCATCTTCCGCGCCGCCCGCCTCAACGACATCCACTACGGCATCACCGCCTCCATGGTCCACCACTGCAACTGGGCCAAGCACCGCTTCGAGGAGCTGGCGCGGGCCAACGAGGCGGCCGGCACCACCATGGTGGTCGCCATCGGCGGCCAGGACCGCAACTACGTCGCCGCCCTGCTCGACCGGCCCGAGGACGCCCTCGACCGGCTCGACCGCGCCGCCGCCCTCGACGGCCTGCGCCGGACCACCTTCTGCCCCGGCCCGGACCAGCTCTTCTCCAACAGCCGCGCCATCCTGGTGCCGCTCAAGCGCTGGGCGCGCGAGCACGGCACCCTGTTCCACACCCACAGCTCGGAGGAGCCGGCCACCACCCGCTGGTTCTCCGCCGAGGTCGAGCCGGGCCTGTCCGAGGTCGAGTACGCCGACTCGATCGGCATCCTCGACGAGCGCACGGTGCTCGCCCACCAGGTCAACTGCGGCCCCCGCGACGTCGAGATCCTGGCCCGCACCGGCACCGCCGTGGTCCACAACCCGCTCGCCAACACCATCCTCGGCTCGGGCATGCCGCCGGTGGTCGAGATGCTCCGCGCCGGCGTGCGGGTGGCGATCTCGACCGACGGCTCGGGCTCGGCCGACAACCAGAACATCCTCGCCGCGGCCCGCCTGGCGGCGCAGTACCAGCGCGCCCTGCACCAGGACGCGACCCTGCTGCCGGCGCCCGAGCTGCTGCGCATGGTGACCTCGGCCCCGGCTCGGATCCTCGGCCTCGACCAGGGCCAGCTCGCCCCCGGCCTGGCCGCGGACTGGGTGCTGCTGGACCTCGCCCGCCCCAACCTGGTGCCGACCCGCTCGGACAACCTCGCCGCCAACCTGATCTGGGCCGCTGACGGGAGCGAGGTCGACACCGTGGTCGCCCGCGGTCGCCTGCTCAAGCGCGACGGCGAGCTGCTGCCGTTCGCCGACGGCACCGAGCCGGTCGAGGTGCTGGCCGCCCTGCAGGCGCTGTCGGAGATGTTCGTCGAGCACCTCCGCACCGCGCCGGAGCTGCGCGGCACCGGGGCGCACCGGTAGGCGGCCCGCGAGCCTCAGAGGGCCCCGGCTCGCAGCCGTTTGAGGAGCTCGAGCTGCGCCGCCCAGCCGTCCGGGCCGGCCGGGGTCTCGAGGCAGCCGGGCAGGTCGCGGAAGCGGGGGTCGGTGACCAGCCAGCGGAACGGCTCGAGGCCCAACACCCCCTCGCCGAGGTCGGCGTGGCGGTCGACCCGGCTGCCGCGCCCCTTCTTGGCGTCGTTGAGGTGCCAGGCCCTGAGCCGGTCGAGCCCGACCGTGGCCGCCATCTCCTCGACCGTCCGCTCGTAGCCGTCGCGGGTCGAGAGGTCGTAGCCCGCGGCGACGAGGTGGCAGGTGTCGGCGCACACCCCGAGCCGGTCGGGGTGGCGGGAGGCGCCGACGACGTCGCGCAGCTGCGCGAGCTCGAAGCCGAGGCTCGAGCCCTGGCCGGCGGTGGTCTCGAGCAGGACCGTCACCCGGCTGGCGGGGCCCCGGAGGTCGAGGCAGTGGTCGAGCTGGCGGGTGAACCGGGCCAGGCCGGCCTCGACCCCGGCGCCGAGGTGGGCGCCCGGGTGGGTGACCAGGAACGGGATGCCGAGCAGGTCGGCGCGCTCGAGCTCGTCGACGAACGCCTCCACCGACAGCCGCGCCTTGTCCGGGTCGGTCGCGGCGAGGTTGACGAGGTAGGAGTCGTGGGCCAGGACCGGCCCGACCCCGCTCCGCGCGAGCTCCTGGCGGTAGCGCTCGACGGTCGCCGGGGCGATCGGCGGGCTGGCCCAACGGTTCTGGTTGCGGGTGAACACCTGCATGCACTCGGCGCCGATGCGGGTGGCGTTGGCCGGGGCCTTGTCGGCCCCGCCGGCGGTGCTGACGTGGGCGCCGAGACGCATGGATCTGCCTCCTCCTGGCGGCGTGAACGCGGGCGGCCGCGGCGGGCTTCCCGGCCGTCCGGTCGCCGCCGGGGTAGAATCGCCGCGGCGTCCGGCGTCCCGCGAACGGAGGGGGGGAGCGTGGCCAAGCGGATTCTCACCATCACCTCGGGCAAGGGCGGGGTGGGCAAGACCACCCTGGCCATCAACCTCGGCCTGGCGCTCAGCCGTTACGGCACCACCGTGCTGGTCGACCACGACCTCGAGACCGGCTCGGTGCGCTCTTTCCTCGACATGGAGTTCCCGCGCGACCTCTACCACTTCGTGGCCCGCGGCACGCCGCTCGCCGAGTGCGTGACGCCGTTGCCCGAGCGCTGGGACCGCGAGGGCCGCTACCGCCGCTTCGGCATCGTCGCCGCGCCCCGCCACTTCATCGACGGCTTCCCGGGCATGCTCGACCGGAGCCGGGAGCGCTTCATCGACGAGCTCGACCGCCTCGACGCCGACGTCGTCATCCTCGACATGCGGGCTGGCCTGTCGGAGGAGAACGTCGAGACGATGCCCTACTCCAACTCCGGCATCCTGGTCTTCACCCCGCGCCTGCCCGCAGCCGCGGGGGCCGCCGCCAACCTCATCAAGGCGCAGATCTTCCGCAAGCTCGCCCTGGCCGTGCGGCCGCCGTCGCCACTGGTCGCCGACCTTTCCCCCCGCCAGGTGGACGAGGTCCTCGAGCTCCTCCACCGGGCCGACGACGTCTACGACGAGGGGGTGCCCAACCTCGACACCGTCCTCCTGTTCCTCGCCGAGCGGCTCGGCGACCACCCGGTGGTGGGCGCCATCCGACGCCTGCTCGGGACCTTCTACGTCCACTACGTCCTCAACCACTTCGACGGGGTGCGGGACTCCTACGAGCGGGCGGTGCGGCCGTTCGTCGAGCACCTGGCCGAGATCGTGTCGGCGCGGCTCGACGTGCGCAACCTCGGCTGGGTCGAGCGCAACCCCGCCATCCACGACGCCAACTGCCGGCGGGTCCCGGCCCTCCTCGCCGAGCGGCTCGCCGCGGACGAGAGCCGCCGGGCCAGCCTGCAGGAGATCGAGGACATGGTCCAGGGCGCCGAGCCCAAGGCGCCCAGCGGCGGCGCCACGCTGGCCGGCGTCAACCGCTACCTCACCGACCAGATCGAGCACCTCGAGCGCCTCTACCGCCGGGTCGGCTCCGCCCAGTACCCGACCCAGGTCGAGTACCTGGCCGCGGCCGCCTGGCACCGCATGCGCAGCCTGCGCTCGTACAGCTTCGGCGACACCCGCCTCCTGACCCGCGCCGAGCTGCAGCAGATGATGGCCAGCCACTACTCGCGCGAGGCGCCGTCGCCCTGAGGGGGGGCACCGCCGGTGGTAGACTCGGGGCGTTGGCACCGGCAGGGATGACACCCGACGGGGTGGCGGCACGGCCCGGGCGGACGTTCCGGGTCTTCGTCAGCTCGACCTTCGCCGACCTGAAGGCCGAGCGGGACGCCCTGCAGCGGCATTGCTTCCCCCGCCTGCGCGAGCTCTGCCTGCGCCACGGCTGCCGCTTCCAGGCGGTCGACCTGCGCTGGGGCGTGCGCGAGGAGGCCGCCCTCGACCAGCAGACCATGCGCATCTGCCTCGACGAGATCGCGCGCTGCCAGCGGACCTCGCCGCGACCCAACTTCGTCGTCCTCCTCGGCGACCGCTACGGCTGGCGGCCGCTCCCCTGGCAGGTCCCGGCCACCGAGATGGACGCCCTGCGGCCGCTGATCCGCTCGGCCGGGGACGCCGCCCTGGTCGACGAGTGGTACCGCCGCGACGACAACGCCTGCCCGCCGGCCCACGTCCTCGAGGCGCGCGTCGTCGGGCAGTCGCTCGAGGTCGGCGCGCAACCCCGTCTCCCCTGCCGACTTCAGCTTGTTGCGCACGTACACCTCGGACCCGGGGTCGTGGCCCACGAGCACGATCCCCAGCCCGGGCGGCCGGCCGTGCGAGGCGGTGAAGGCCTCCACCCGCGGCCGCAGCTCGGTTCGAATCTCGCGAGCGACGGCGGTGCCGTCGAGCAGTCTGACTGGCATACGCTCCAGAGCATAACCGATCGACGCGTGGTAGTATGCCGGCCATGACGAGCCGGGGCGCGTTCAGTTCGAAGATCGGATTCATCCTCGCGGGGGCGGGTTCGGCGATTGGCCTGGGTGCCATCTGGCGGTTCCCGTACATGACCGGCGCCAACGGCGGCGCGGTGTTCGTCCTGGTCTTCCTGGCGTGCTGCTTCCTGATCGGCGTGCCGGTGATGATCGCCGAGATCACGCTCGGCCGCCACACCGAGCGGAACCCGGTGGGCACCTTCAACCTGCTGCACGGCGGGCCCGTGTGGAAGGCCGTCGGCGCGCTCTGCGTGCTGAGCGGCTTCATGATCTTCTCCTGGTACAGCGTCATCTCGGGGTGGGTGCTCGGCTACCTGTGGGAGGCCGCCCGGGGCACGTTCAACACCGCCCACACCGCCGACG
>CAYTJW010000212.1:0-7837 GCA_964438135.1 uncultured Thermoanaerobaculia bacterium | reverse complement strand
CGCGACGGCCAGGGGCCCGCTCGCCGCGGGCCGGCCGACCTCCGGCGCGTCGAGCTCCACCGTGACCCGCCCCAGCCGCCGCTCGGCCAGGTGCCGGCGGAGCAGGATGACGCCGCAGACGACGAGCACGACCGGCAGGGCGACGACCAGCAGCGCGAGCAGCATCAGCAGCACCAGCGGCGCCAGCAGCCAGCCGACCGCCGTCGCCATCGGGCCGCTCTTCCCGGGCGGGGTCCCGGTGAAGTCGACCGCGGCCGCCAGGTAGTCGTCGCGGCTGCCGGGGCCGGGCAGCAGGAGGTAGCCCTCGCTCGCCCTGGCGTCGACCTTCCACGGCAGGTCGGCGCGGGCCGCCACGGCGTGGTCGACGCTGAGGATCTGGCCGCGGTAGGTCAGCGGCGCGCTCGGGGCGGTGAAGGCGAACGGGTAGCGGTACGGGCACCCGGCGCCCCACGCCTGCGGCCCGAGGGCCAGCCGGTCCACCACCCGCCGGTCGGTGTTGCCCACGCCTCGGGTCTGCCACAGCAGCTCGACCTCGAGGCCGCGGCACGGCACCTCCCGGTCGGCCGTGACCACGACCTCGCCGCGCACCGCCTCCCCGGGGCGGTACGCGCGGTCGGCGCGGTCGAGCACCACCTGCAGGTCACACGCTGGCATCTCCAGCCTCCTCGCGGCGCGCTCCGGTCGGGGTCGGCGCAGCACCCATGGGACATGCCGTGGCCTCAGGGTAGCAGAGAGCCGGCGCCGACAGGCCGTGCCCGGCCTGCGAAGGGAGGGCGGGCGCCGCCGAGGGGAGGGCGGCGCGGGGGGCGGGGCCCGTCGCGGCCAGCCTCAGCCGGCGGGCGGCACCTCGACGACCGGCGAGAGGGGCAGGAAGGCGGCGAAGGTGCTGCCGCGACCGGGCTCGGAGGAGACCCCGATGGAGCCGCCGTGCAGCTCGACCAGGCGCTTGACCAGGGCCAGGCCCAGCCCCGCCCCCTGATGGCACCGGGCCGGGCCCTCGTCGACCTGGCGAAACTCCTCGAAGACCAGGCCGAGGTCGGCGGCGGCGATGCCGGGGCCCCGGTCCGTGACCTCGACCCGCACTCCGGCCGGTGCGGCCGCGGGGACGGCGCGGACCGTCACCGTCTCCCCCTCGGGCGAGAACTCGACGGCGTTGGTGAGGAGGTGGTGGACGCAGTGCTTGAGCTTGGCCGCGTCGCCGGTCAGGCAGCTGACCTGCGGGTCGACCTCCAGCTCCAGGCGCACCCGCTTGCGGGCCGCGACCCCCTCGACCACCGCACACATCCCCTCCAGCAGCTGCCGCAGGTCGACCACCTCGAGCTCGAGCTCCATGTCCCCCGCGTCGAGGGTGGCCAGGTCGAGCACGTCGTTGACCAGCCCGAGCAGCCGCTGGCCGGCGCGGAGGATGTTCTGCAGCAGCCTCTCCTCCTTGGCGTCGACGGTGCCGCCGAGGCGGCGGATGAGGATGGTGGAGAAGCCGATCACCGAGTTGAGCGGGGTCTTGAGCTCGTGGCTCATGTTGGCCAGGAAGCGGCGGCGCGCCGCCAGGGCGGCCTCCAGCTCCTGGTTGAGGCGCGCCTGCTCGGCCGTCCGCTGGTCGAGAGCGCCGAACAGCGCCAGCAGCGCCTCGCGCGTGCTCTCGAGGCTCTGCCCGAGCCGCCCCAGCTCGTCGCCGGAGCCCCAGCGGAAGGGCTCCTCCAGCTCCCGCCGCGCCAGCCGCTCCGACTGGCGGACCAGGCGCTCGACCGGCCACAGCACCTTGACCCGCAGCACGAGCAGGATGACGGCCAGGCTGAGGACGAGCTGGGCCAGGGCGGTCGAGAGGATGCGGCGGGTCGACGCGGCGGCCGCGGCCGCGGTCGAGCCGGTGTCGACCTCCACCGTCACCTCGCCGATCGCCTCGCCCTGGTTGCGGATCGGCACGACCCGGCGCACGGTCGGGGCGCCGGTGCGGCGGTCGTCCGCCGCCCGCTCGAGGAACGGGCCCCGGTCGCCGTCGACCGTGACCCGGACGATGCGCCGGTCCTCCATCACCGAGTCGAGCAGCGGCTCGCCCAGGTCCGGCTCCATGGTCCACACCGGCTGCTGCATGCCGAGGGCGAGGATGGCCGTCACCCGGGCGTGGTAGGCCTCGAGCTCGCGCGTCAGGCCCTCCCGCTCCCGCCGCAGGGTGTACCAGCTGGTCGCCGCCGCCGGCACCAGCAGGCCGACCAGCAGGGCGAAGGCGATGGCTGGCCGGAGACCGACGTCGCGGAGGCTGACCACCCCCACCCCCCCTCAGTCGAGCCCGTAGCGGGCCAGGATCGCCCGGTGACGCCCGTCCCGCCTGGTCTCGGCGATGCAGGCGTCGACCGCGGCCAGGAAGGCGGGCGGGTCGGCGACCCGCGCCGAGCGGCGGGCGACGGCGACGTAGTAGTCGCTGGTGCGCACGTCGTAGGGCAGGACCCGCACCCGGTCGGCCACCCCCATCGCCCGGGCCCGCCACACCAGGCTCTCGCGGGGGATGACGAAGACGTCGAGGCGGCCGGCGAGGAGCATGCGCAGCAGCGCCTCCTGGCTGGTCGCGGTGACCGCGGTGCCGGCCTCCAGCCGCCCCTCGACGTAGGCGAGGAACTCGGGCGAGTAGGCCAGCCCGGCGAGGTGGCCGAGGCGGAGCGGGTCGAGGTCGGGGGCGGAGCGGACCTCGACCTGGCTCGACGCCCGCACCACCGGCCGGTAGCTGGAGGTGAACAGCGGCACGCTGCCGTAGAGGGCGTACGCCTGCCGCTCCACGCTCACCGACATGACGTTGACGTCGAGCCGCCCCTCCTGCAGGTAGGCGAAGGCGCGCCTGATCGGCAGGTCGCGGAAGTCCGGCCGGTAGCCCGCGGCCGGCAGGCACAGCTCCAGCAGCTCCTTGACGAGTCCCTTGGGCTGGCCGGGCTTGCCCCCGAACATGAAGGGCGGCCAGTCGTGGTCGGCGACCGTGACCACCCGCTCCTCCGCCGCCCCGGCGACGGCGACGGATGCCAGCAGGGCCACCGCGACCGCCCCGCACCGCCAGCCGAGAATCGCCACCTCCCTGCCTCCGCCGTCGTCGCCCCCCATGATAGCGCGGCCGGCGACGCCCGCCCGCCGCCGGTCGCCCTAGCCGAACACCCGCGCCACCACCACGTCGGCGAAGGCCTCGAGGTCGCCGAGGTGACCGCTGGCGATGGCCTCGACGATGGCGGGGTCGAGGGCCACGTCGTCGTGCACGGCGATGTTGCGGAAGCCCATGACCCCGGCCATGACCTCGAGCATCGCCCGGTCGACGAAACCGTTCTCGGCGAGGACCTGGAAGGCGTGACGCGCGCTGCGCGGCAGCTCCCAGCGGTTGGCCGCGATCAGGTGGTTGGCGAGGTCGAGGCAGGCCTGGGCGGCCCGCTGCAGGTTGAGGACGGTCACGTCCTGGACCAGCCACGCCTCCCGGCTCGGCGCGTCCGGGGCGCGCACCGCTCGGATCGTGGCCGCGCACTTGCGGATGGTCGAGACCTTGGCCAGGACCAGGTCGCGGTCAGCCGCGACCTGCATGAGGTCCCACCATGGCGCGCTCGACCGGCGCCCGGTCGAGCTTCAGGTCCAGGTACTCGCCGAGGGCGCGAGCCTCGAAACGGTGCCTGGCCGGGCGGTCGTTCTCCACCAGCAGCCGCCCATACCGCAGCACCTGCATGCGGATGACCGGGTCGGCGGTGAACAGGTCGACCAGGTCGACCTCCCGCGCGGCCGCCTCGGACAGCCTCTCGACCAGGCGCATCCGGCCCTCCCACCCCAGCGGCCCGCCCATGTCGACCGCCACGTCGACGTCGCTCTCCCCGCCGAACGCCTCGGTCAGGAACGAGCCGAAGAGGTAGGCAAAGCGCGCCCCGCTCAGCGCCTCCGCCAGCGCCCGTTCGACCGGCTGCCGTCCCGGGTCCACCGCAACACCCCCGCGACCGATGCTATCACCCTCCCGCCGCGAGCAGCGCCGCGGGCGGGCTGCGGCTGCCGGCGACGAAGGCGGACGGAGCCAGGCTCTCGCCCGGGGCGGGGGCGGGCTGGCCGGGTCGGCGACCGGCCGGTCTCGCCTAGGCCTGCTCGTCGACCACCGCGATGCCGACCTGCTCGCACGCGGCCAGGAAGCCCCGCTGGGCCCCGAGGGCCGCCGCCTTCCTCCTCGCGCTCGTCGCCCAGAAGGCGCCGGGCTCGAAGGCGAGAGGCGACGGGGCGGTCTCGACCGACAGGCGGTGCCGCCCCTGGACGCCGAGGACCCACAGCAGCACCGCGGCCCCGAGCACGAGGTTGGCGAAGACGAGGTGGCCCCACCCGACCCCCTCCCAGTAGAGGCCGCCGACGTCGCACACCACCCAGATGGCGAACAGCGTCACCACCCCCCACAGGAGGACCCGGCTGACCCGGACCGGCGCCAGCCGGACTCGCTGGACGGACGGGACCGGGACCCGCCGCACCTCGAGGTGGTCCGACAGGGTCAGACCCGCCCGCCTGACCGGCAAGTACACCGCCTCGGGCGTGACGGAGTAGCCGAACCGCCACGAGTCGGAGAGGAGACCGCCGTCGGGCACGGGTTGGCTGGCAACCGCCGTCTCGCCTTCCGCCACCTCGAGCGTGAGCGCCATGGGTCCACCCCCCCTGGCGACCGGCCGCGCGCGCCACCGGCCGTCCCAGATCTCCGCCACCCCATCCTACCGCACCCCGCACCCGCTCGGTCGCGGCTGCCGCACCTCCTGCCCGGGGACGACGGCGGGCGGGATCCCGGTCGGGCTCGCCGGGGCGACAGCGCGACCACGCGGCGCTCTGCCCGGCCGCGCCGGCGCGGACCGAGGTCGAGCGAGGCGTGCAGCAGCCGGGCGGACTCGAGCAGCGCCTCGAGCGGGTGGGCCTGCTCCTGCCCGGTCAGGGGCGCGCCTCCCCCGGAGGCCCCACGTCCGGCCGACGGCGCGAGCCGGGAGCCGCGGGTCGGGCTAGTCGGCGAACGAGGCCACCGCCAGCTGCTCGTCGTCGAACATCTCGAACACGCCCACCAGCATGGCCATGGTCAGCAGCTTGCGGGCCTTGATGTTGACGTGCAGCAGCTTGATCTGGGCGTTGCGGTTGGCAGCCGTGACCTTGCAGCGGATCAGCTCGCCGAGCCCCGAGGAGTCGATGGTGGTGGCCTTCTGCAGGTTGACGACGATGCGGCTCCGCCCCTGGTCGAGCGCGGCGAGCAGGGCCTCGCGCAGCATGACGTCGCCCTCGCCGATGACCAGCTTGCCGTCCAGGTCCAGGATCGCCACCTCGTTGACCACGCGGGTCGTGAGCTTCATGGGTCCCTCCTCCGCAGGCGGCCTCCGCGGCCGCGCCGACCGGTGCTGGTGCCGATTATGCCACGGCCGTCTCCGCCTGGCGCCCCCCTTGGCCGCGCCAGGCGGATGTGCTGCAATGGCTCGCCCGCGCCCGGGACCGCCCGCGCCCGGGCGCCGCCAAGGAGGATGACCAGCGCCATGAGACTCGCCACGCCTGCCGTCTTCGCCCTGCTCCTGCTCGCGATCACCAGCGCCAGCCCGGTCGCGGTCGCCCAGACTGCGCCCGCGCCGGCCCCGACCGCCGCCCCCAAGGAGACCGCCATGAACCCCGCCCTGCTCGACCCGTCCCTCGCCACCGCCACCGCGCCCGAGACCTTCAAGGTCAAGCTCGAGACCACCAAGGGGGACGTGGTGGTCGAGGTCACCCGTGCCTGGGCGCCGCACGGCGCCGACCGCTTCTACAACCTGGTCAAGATCGGCTACTACGACAACGTCGCCTTCTTCCGGGTGATCTCCGGCTTCATGGCCCAGGTCGGCATCCACGGCGACCCCAAGGTCAACGCCGTGTGGCGGAGTGCCAGCATCCCCGACGACCCGGTGGTCAAGTCCAACACCCGCGGCATGGTCACGTTCGCCATGAGCTCGGCGCCCAACTCGCGCACGACCCAGATCTTCTTCAACTACTCCGACCGCAACTCGCAGCTCGACGCCATGCGCTTCGCGCCGTTCGGCAAGGTGGTGCAGGGCATGGAGGTGCTCGACGCGCTCTACTCCGGCTACGGCGAGGGCGCGCCGCAGGGCCGCGGCCCCAGCCAGCAGCGCGCGCAGATGGAGGGCAACGCATACCTGGCGAGGGACTTCGCCCAGCTCGACTCGATCAAGAAGGCGACCGTCCTGACACCCTGACGGGGCGAGCCCGGCTACGCCTCGTCGTCCTCGTCCTCCCCGTCGTCCTCGTCCGGCGGGCAGAACGGGTTGGCGCCGGCGGTGATGAGGACGAGGCGCGGCGAGGCCGGGCTCAGCACGTAGTGGCTGCCGGTGCGCAGGACGAAGTTGTAGACCATGTAGGCGCTCGCCAGGGCGACGGCGGCGAGCACGGCCAACCGCCGCTGGAGCTCCCCCTCCAGCCCGGCCAGTCGCGCGCGCAGGCTGGCGTCGACCCGGAACGGCGCGTGCCACCGCGGCTCGTCGGCCAGGCACGTGACGACGAGGGCGGCGCCGACCGCGGGCGGCTCCCCGCCGAGCAGGCGCAGGTCGTGCCGTCCCGCCGCCGCGTCACCCGGGAACGCGGCCAGGGTGCCCCGCCGCTCGCGCCCGTCCGGCCCGGCGAAGGCGTACTCGACCACCTCCTGGCGCCACCCGCGCGCGGTCTCCCGGCGGCGACCGGTCACCGTCCCGGCCACCTCGGACCCCTCCCGCTCGAGCCGCTCGTACGCGGCGCGGTTGAGTGGCGCCCGCCGCAGGTCGAGACCGGCGAGGACGCCCTGCGCCAGGGCGAGGTAGAGCAGGTAGCCGAACACGGGGAAGACCAGGATCAGCCACGGCGCGCGGGTCATCGACAGGGGCCAGGCCGACAGCGGCAGCTTCCGGACCCTGTCCGCCACCGCCCCCTCGCTGGCGAGCAGGGCACGGACGTTGCGCTCGGCCGGGGCCTCGCAGCGGACCGCGAACCGCTGGCCCGAGGACGTCACCCCGGCGACGCGGAAGACGGGCATGGCCAGAGTGTAGCTGGCGACGCCCCGCTAGAACAGCCGCAGCTGGGAGGACGACGGGTCGCGCCGGCCGGCGGCCGGGGCGCTCCGCTCCACCGCCGCCGGCAGGCCGGCCAGGAACGGCGACGGCCGCCCGGGCAGTCGCTTGCCCCACAGGGTGCGGCGAGCGGCCCAGGACAGGACCAGGAGACGGCGGGCGCGGGTCATGGCGACGTAGAGCAGGCGCCGCTCCTCCGCCGGGTCGGCCGCGAGGCCGCCATGAGCGAGCGGCAGCAGCCCCTCCTCGACGCCGGTGACGAACACGGCCGCGAACTCCCTGCCCTTGGCGGCGTGCAGGGTCATCACCGCCACCTTGGCCGAGCGGGGGTCGTGCGGCTCGTCCTCTCCCACCGCCCGGCACGGCAGGCCGCTCGCGCCGAGCGCCTCCAGGATCTCCCCCCGCTGGGCCCGGGTGCGGACCAGCACGGCCACGTCGCCGAACCCCAGGTCGGGCTGCTCGGCGTCCCGGCCGCGGCCGGAGTCGACCGCGAAGTGGCTGGTGCCGCCGACGAGGCGCTCGAGGCGCACCACCACCTGCTCGGCCTCGGCGGCCGGAGTCGGGCAGCTCACCAGCTCGACCGGCGGGCCGCTCGTCAGGGCGCGCAGGTTCGCGCCGCCGCCCAGCACACCGCGCGCCGCGGCCAGGACCGGCTCGGTCAGGCGGTAGGAGGAGGCGAGGGTGACCACCCGGGTGCCCGGGAAGGCGTCGGCGAAGCGGGCGAAGGGGCCCGGCCGGGCGCCGCGGAAGCCGTAGACCGCCTGGTCCGGGTCGCCGATGGCGCACAG
>CAYTJW010000211.1:0-7846 GCA_964438135.1 uncultured Thermoanaerobaculia bacterium | reverse complement strand
GGGCGCGGCGGAGCGACAGCCAGGCGAGGAGGGCGACCGCCGCCCCGGCGGCGAGCTCGATCCCGACCGGCCCGGTCGGGCGGCGGCTTGCCCAGGCGGCGACGAGCGCGAGCGCGGTGGCGGCGAAGGGGAAGAACGGCAGGGTGTGCAGCCAGACCAGGAGCCCGGGGTGGCGCTCGACCGCGGGCGCGGTGCGGGGGAAGAGCAAGGCGAGGTGGAGGAGGAGGTTGAGCAGCAGCACCGCGACCAGCGCCATGGCGCTGACCAGCAGCATGGGGGTGAGCTCGGCGCCCATCGGCAGCAGGCCGCGCAGGCTGGGGTAGTGGAGCTCGGCGAACGGCCAGCCGAGGTTGAAGGCGGCGCCGACCGCGCCCATGACCCACAGCACCACGGCCGCCGGGACGCGGGGCCGGTTGAGGACCACGAGCAGGGTGATGGCGAGGTAGGCGACGCCGACCAGCAGGCTGACGGCAATCGAGGCCAGCACCGCGGGGGAGCGGAACGGCGAGCCGAGGCGGACCCTGGCGTCGAGCTCCACGCCCTGCCGCAGCAGGCGGTAGGTGACGAGGTCGCCGCGGCCGAGCCCGGCCGCGTGGTCGACCAGTCGTGCGACCTCGGCCACCGGGATGTCGTCGACCGCCACCACCAGGTCGCCGCTGCGCATTCCGGCGCGGGCGGCGGGCCCCCCCGGGGCCAGCACCACGACGGTGCCCGGCGGGGCGCCGAGACGGCGCAGCAGCTCGGAGTCGAGGAGCTCGCGGTCGAGCTGCGGCTGGAAGCCGAGGCCGGCCCACCCCTGGCGCTGCCAGCCGTCGACCTGCCACGCCGCGGCGACCGCGAGCAGGGCGAGGAGGAGACCGGTCAGGCCGAGGATGACGGTGGTCCGCCGCATCGGGGGCACGGTAGCAGAGATCACCGTGTGGCTGGCCGGCCACCCGGCGTGGGGCCGGCGAGGGCGTCCGCCAGCTCCCGCGACAGGGCGTCGACGGCGAAGGGCTTCTGCAGGAATCGCAGCCGGCCCTGCGAGACCGCCGCCTGGACCCCGCCCGTCGCGGGGTAGCCGGACATCACCACCGCGCGGAGCGCCGGCCAGCGCACCAGGAGGTGCCCGGCGAGGTCGAGCCCGTCGACCCCGGGCAGGGTCAGGTCGGTGACGAGCGCCGTGAACGGGTCCTCCCGCTCGGCGAGGACGACCGCCTCCTCGGCGTTCGCGGCAGCCGCGACCTGGTAGCCGAGCAGGCCGAGGAGCTCGCGCAGCCCCTCTCGAGCCACGTCGTCGTCCTCGACCAGCAGCACGCGGGCGTTGCGCGCCGGCAGGGGCAGCGCCGGCGCGGTGGCCGCGTCCGTCGCCACCAGCGCCTGGCCGCGGGGGAGGAGCAGCCGGAACCGGCTGCCGCGGCCGGGCGCGCTGTCGACCGTGATCCGACCGCGGTGGCGGGTGGCGATGCCGTGCGCCACGGCCAGGCCGAGGCCGCTGCCCTCGCCGGCGGGGCGGGTGGTGAAGAACGGCTCGAAGACCCGCGCCTGGACCTCCGGCGTCATGCCGACACCGGTGTCCGCGACCTCCAGCCACACGACGTCCCGTTCCTCGCCAGTCGCGAGGCGGAGCTCGCCGCCGTCCGGCATGGCGTTGACCGCGTTGACCACCAGGTTGGCGAGAACCTGCTCGAGCTGGCCGCGGTCGGCCTCGACCGGCAACGGCGCCTCGCCGGTCTGAACCTCCATGCGGACGTTCTCCCGCACCAGCCGGCGCAGCCACGTTCCGGCCTGCCGCACCACGACGGCGAGGTCGAGCGGCTCGAACCGACTGACCTCCTTGCGCGCGAACAGCAGCAGCTGTCGCGTCAGCCTGGCGCCGTGGGTGAGCTGGCTCGAGATGGCGTCGATGGCCTCGTCCACGGGCGCCGAGGAGGCCAGCTCGCGCCGCAGCAGCGCCACCGTGTTCATCAGCGCCTGCAGGAGGTTGTTGAAGTCGTGGGCGATGCCGCCTGCGAGCTGGCCGAAGGCCTCGAGCTTCTGTGCCTCGCGCAGCGCCCTCTCCGCCTCCTCCTGGGCGGTGAGGTCGCGCAGGCTCACGACCCACAGCGCATCCGCCGCGACTCCCGATGTGGCCTGGGTCACCACCAGGTGCGCCGGGAAGACGTTGCCGGAGCGACGGCGGAGCGGGCGGTCCTGCTCGAGGAATCCGCGGCGCCCGACCTCCTCCCGGGCGCGCCGGAGCAGCTCGTCGCCGTCGCCGGCCGGAAGCAGGTCGGTCGCCGGCAGGGCCAGCAGCTCGTTCCGCGTGTAGCCGAGGATGGTGCACGCGGCCGGGTTGCTGTCGAGCAGACGACCGCTGTCCGGCTCGAGTACCAGGAGGCCGTCCCGGATGGCGGCGAAGGCCCGCTCGAGCAGCACGGTGGAACGGCGCAGCTGCACCTCGGCCTCGAGCCGCTTGGCCACCTCCTGCTCGAGAGCGCGGTTGCGGCGTGCCAGCGCGGCGGTGGCGCGGCTGACCTGGCGGCGGAGGACCAAGGCGCCGGCGAGGGCGACCGCGAGCAGACCGACGCCCCCGACCAGCGCCCAGCGCACGGTGGCCGGCAACGGCGAGGCGGGTTGGGCTCCGAGGACCCGGTTGAGAAGCTGGTAGTAGCGGGACGTGGGGTCCCTCTTGAGGGCGCGGAGGTGGTAGTCGACCGCGGCCCGCAACCCGGGGTCGGCGCCGGGGGCGAACCCGTAGTGGAGCGCCACCGGCGAGAGGATCAGCGGGGTCTGGGCAAGCCCCGGTCGACCTGCTTCGGTGAGCGCGTCGAGCCGGTCGACCACCCCGGCCTCGACCCAGCCGCGGTCGAGCGCGTCGAGCACCTCGTGGGTGGAGCGGAGCTCGACGAAGGTCGGGTCGAGGCCGAGCTGCCCGGCAAGGGTGCGGGCCTCGGCGGCGGAGGCGTCACCGGCCACCACGCCAACCGTCAACCGGTCGAGCTCGAGGAGCGAGTCGACCCGGCGGCCGGTCGCGACCCAGACCTGGGCCCAGGTCGAGATGACCGGCTCGTCGGAGAGCACGAGCCGCCGGTCGGCGCCGGCGGCGACCGCCGGGAGGATGTCGAGCGCCCCCGAGCGGAGCTGGTCGAGGCACGCGTGGGGGGCGCAGGAACGGGTCGTGAGGCGCCACCCTTCGCGCGCCGCGATCTGCTCCAGGAGATCGAGGAAGAGCCCGTGGTCGTCGCCGGTGGCGGTCGCCGAGCGCAGCAGGGGCGGTCGCTCGAAGGCGCCCACCGCGACCTCGCGCGGAGGAAGGCCGGAGGTCGGGGCGACCTGGGCGAGGAGCACGGCGGCGGCGAGCAGCGGCAGCACGTCAGCCTTCGGCAGGGGCGCTCCCCGCCGGCGGCAGGAGCGGCGCTTCGCCGTAGCGGATCTGGCGCAGGGCGTGCTCGGCGGCCCTCACCGTCGCCGGCGGCAGTGGTTGATAGCCCAGCTCGGCCGACAGGCGCTGGCCGTCGTGCACCGCCCACGACACGAAGCGCGCGAGGGCGATGGCGTGCTCGCGCGAGCGACCGCCCCGCGCCTGGTCGCGGAGGAGCGTGAGGTAGGACAGGCCGGCCAGCGGGTAGCGCGGCTCGCCGGGCTCGGACGGGCTCGCGAAGACGCCGGGGGAGACCTCGAGCAGGGCGCACGGCAGCCCGGTCGACGCGGCGTAGGCGAGGGGGGTGTAGCCGACCGCCCCGGGCACGCGGTTCACCAGCTCGACCAGCCGCTCGTTGCCCTCGACCCCCAGCCCGGATGGCCAGCGCAGCCGGCTCGAACGCCCCATCTCCCGCGCCCACCCCTGGCTCGCCCGGGTGAGGTAGTCGCTGAAGATGAAGGTGGTGCCGCTGCGGTCGCTGCGGTGGACGACGGCGACCTCCAGGTCGGGCAGGGACGCTCGGGGGTTGAGGCGGACCAGGGAGGGCTCGACCCAGCGGGCGAGACGGCCGGAGAAGAGGTCCGCCACCAGCTCCGGGGCGAGACGGAGCGGTCGCTGCAGCGACAGGTTGTAGACCACCCCCAGGGCGGAGATGCAGCTCGGCACCATCACCAGGCCGTCTCCGGCGGGACCGAGGTCGAGCTGCTCGAGGGGGACGTCGGTGCCGGCGACCTCGACGGTGCCGGCGAGAAGCTGGTCGACGCCGGTCCCCGAGCCGACGCTGCGGTTGTCGAGCCGGACCCCGGTCAGCGCCTCGTAGCGCTCGGCCCAGGCGTGGTAGAGGGGCGCCGGCAAGCTGGCTCCAGCGGCGACCAGCACCGGCTCGCCCTGGCCGGCGCCGGCGAGGGTGGCGGCGAGCAGAGCGAGCGTCGCAGCGGGTGCGCGCGGCCGGCAACGGGGGGCGGGGAGGGCAGCCATGACGATCCGGGCGGACCCGCGCCGCGGGGCCGCGCGGTCGATGGTCCCCCGACGCCGTGAGGCTGGCGTGAAGACCGGGCCGGGCCCCGGCAGCGGTCCCGCTATCCGTACCGGCCCTCGACGTACTCCGCCGTGCGCCGGTCGGAGGGGCGGAGGAAGACCTCGGTGGTGGGGCCGTGCTCGACCACCTCGCCCATGAGCATGAACACGCACTCGTCGCTGACCCGCCGCGCCTGGGCCATGTTGTGGGTGACGATGACGATGGTGTAGCGCTCCTTGAGGGCGAGCATCAGCTCCTCGACGGCGCGGGTGCCGTCGACGTCGAGGGCCGAGCAGGGCTCGTCCATCAGGATCACCTCGGGCTTCAGGGGCAGCAGGCGGGCGACGCACAGCTTCTGCTGCTGCTCGAGCTGCAGCGAGGTGGCGCGGGCGTCGAGGCGGTCCTTCAGGTCGCGCCACAGCCCGACCTCGGCCAGGGCGGTCTCGACCGCCCGGTCGAGGTCGGGGCGCCGCAGCTCGCGCCGCCGAGAGTGGACCCGGAGGCCGAAGACGACGTTCTCGTAGACCGAGATCGGCAGCGGGTTGGGGCGCTGGAAGACCATCCCCACCGCCCGGCGCAGCTCGACCAGCGACACGCCCGGGGCGTGGATGTCCTGGCCCAGGACCTCGATCGAGCCGGTGGTGCGGACGTTGCCGTAGCGCTCGTTGACCCGGTTGAAGCAGCGCAGCAGGGTCGTCTTGCCGCACCCGGACGGGCCGATCAGGGAGGTGATGAGGTGGCGGCGGAGGTCGACCGAGACCCCGCGCAGGGCCTGGAACGAGCCGTACCAGAGGTCGAGGCCGCGGGTGCGGATGGCGAGCTCGGGCGGAGCGCTCACCCGAACACCCCGTTGACGTAGTCGAAGGTGCGGCGGTCGGCCGGGCGGTCGGAGAACACCGCCTCGCTCGGCCCGACCTCGACCACCTCGCCGTTCCACAGGAACATGGTCCGGTCGGCGAGGCGGCGCGCCTGCTGCACCAGGTTGGTGACCAGGACGATGGTCATCTCCGCCTTGAGCTCCCGCAGCGCGTCCTCGATGCGCATGGTCGTCACCGGGTCGATGGCGATCGAGAACTCGTCGAGGCACAGGACCTCGGGCTGGTGGGAGAGGGCGCGGGCGATGGTCAGCCGCTGCTGCTGGCCGCCGGACAGGGCGGTGCCGAGGCTGTCCAGGCGGTCACGGACCTCGTCCCACAGCGCCGCCCGGCGCAGGCAGCGCTCGACCAGCTGGTCGAGCTCGGAGGTGCGGGCGAGGCCGGCACAGCGGGGGGCGAAGGCGACGTTGTCGTAGATCGACATCGGCAGGCCGACCGGCAGCGGGGCGACCATGCCGACCGTGCGCCGCAGCGCGAAGACGTCGCGGACCCGGCGCACGTCCTCGCCGCCGACGCGGACGGTGCCGGAGACGGTGGCGCCGGGGACGAGGTCGATGGTGCGGTTGAGGCAGCGGAGGAGGGAGCTCTTGCCGGACTGGGCCGGGCCGATGATGGCGAAGACCTCGTGGCGGCGGACGTCGAAGGAGACGCCGTGCAGCACCTCGGTGGTGCCGTAGGCAAGGCGCAGGTCCTCGACCTCGACCGCGAGGGGGCTGTCGCCCATCCCTTCAGAACCTCTTGCGCCGGCGCATGGCGACCCGCAGGGCGATGGCGGCGGCGTTGACCAGGAGCACCGAGCCGAGGAGCACGACCGCGGTGGCGTAGGGGATCGACTCCTCGACGTTGGGCACCTGGGTGGAGACGGTGTAGAGGTGCATGGACAGCGCCATGCACTGGTCGGTGAGCCGGTAGGGGAACAGGTCGCCGCGCTCGACCGCCTTGAAGAACACCGCTCCGGTGAACATGATCGGCGCCGTCTCGCCGGCGGCCCGCGAGACCTGCAGGATGATGCCGGTGAGGATGCCGGAGATGGAGTTGGGCAGGACCACGGCCCGGATCGTCTGCCAGCGGGTCGCGCCCACGTTCCAGCACGCCTCCCGGAACGCCGTCGGCACTGACGCGAGGGCCTCGCGCGTGCTGGCGATGATGACCGGCAGGGTCATGATCGCCAGGGTCAGGGCCGCGGACAGGACCGAGAAGCCGAACCGCGCGGCGTAGACGAAGGCGCCGAGGCCGAACAGGGCGTGGACGATGCTCGGCACGCCGGCGAGGTTGATCACCGCCAGGTTGACGAGGCGGTTGAACCAGCTGTCGCGGGCGTACTCGTTGAGGTAGACGGCCGCCAGCACGCCGATCGGCGCCGCCACCGCGAGCGAGATGGTCACCAGGTAGAGGGTGCCGACGAAGGCCGGCCAGATGCCCCCCTCGCGCATCCCCCGGCGCGGCAGGTCGAGCAGGAAGTCCAGGCCGAGCGACGGGTGGGCGCGGTAGAGCAGGTAGCCGACGATGCCCACCAGCGGCGCCACCATGGCCAGCGCCATGGCCCCGAAGACCCACGCGGCGACGCGCTCGGCGCGCTCGCGGCGGGCCACCTGGGCGGTCCGGGCGAAGCGGCGGGCGGCGGGGCCTGAGTCGCGCACGCCTACCGCCTCCTGATGCCGCGCACCGCGAGGTCGGCGGCGAGGTTGACGGCCAGGGTGATCCAGAACAGCAGCACCCCGGTCAGGAACAGCACCCGGTAGTGGCCGGAGCCCGTCGGGGCCTCGCCGAGCTCGGCGGCGACGTTGGCGGTCAGCGTCCGCACCGAGTGCAGCAGGCCCTCCGGGATCTGGACGGCGTGGCCGGTGGCCATGAGCACGGCCATGGTCTCGCCGACGGCGCGGCCGACGCCGAGGAGCACGGCGGCGAGGAGGCCGTTCTTGGCCGCGGGCAGGAGGACCCGGTAGACCGTCTGCCAGCGCGTCGCGCCGAGGGCGAGGGCGGCCTCGCGGTAGGAGTCGGGCACCGCGCGGAGCGCGTCCTCGCCGATCGAGACGATGATCGGCACGCTCATCAGGGCGAGGATGACCCCGCCGTTCAAGAGGTTGACCCCGACCGCGGTGCCGGTCAGGGTGACGATCAGCTTGCTCATCACGGTCAGGCCGACGAAGCCCCACACCACGCTCGGGATGGCGGCCAGCAGCTCGATCACCACCTTGAGCGTCTCCTTGGCCCGCGGCGGGCAGAACTCGGAGACGAAGACCGCGGCGCCGAGGCCGAACGGGACGGCGAGCAGGATGGCGACCCCGGTCACGGACAGGGTGCCGAGGGTGAGGGCGAGCGTGCCGTAGCGGACGTTCGAGACCGAGGTCGGGTACCACTCGGTGCTGAACAGGAACTCGAGGACGTGGAACTCCGGGTTCCACAGCACCGGCGCGGCCTCGCGGAAGATGAAGAAGAAGATCGCCGCCACGAAGACCACGGCGCTGACGCCGCACAGGCGGATCAGGGCCTCGACGGCCCGCTCGCCGAGGACGGCGGCCCGTGACCGCACGGGGCGCGGGGCCGCGGGCGCGGCCCCCGCCGGGCGGG
>CAYTJW010000210.1:0-7878 GCA_964438135.1 uncultured Thermoanaerobaculia bacterium | reverse complement strand
GTCCAGCAGCCCACCCACGCCTCATGACCGGCACCCGCGTGTCAGGAGGTCTGGCCTCACAGCGCGATTCGATGACTTGGGCAGGCTCAGTCGCATCGAAGCAGTGATCTCACCTCCGCGCCAGAGCTTCGCCCGTCGATGCCTGCGAAGGCTGCTCCCCAGGAAGCCAAGCGATGCCTAACAGCGTTGCAGCGGACGAGGCCGCTCGCTGGTTCGCCCTGATGTTCACCAATCGTGTCGCTTGCCGGCTTCGCCGAAGCTACTGCGGCCTCGCCGCTGAACGCGAGCGATAGGCACCCGCGGCTCTCGGTGCGGGAATCGCGTTCGTGGTATGATCGCTGGTCGTACTGGAGGTGCGATCGTGACCGTTGCGAAGATCGCCATCAGTCTTGACCGGTCCCTCCTCGACCAGATCGATCGCATGGTCCGGTCGGGCGAGGTTCCCAGCCGAAGTCGCGCAATCCAGGACGCGGTGCAGGAGCGCCTTCGACGCATTTCCCGCAACCGCCTCGCACGCGAATGCGCCAAGCTCGATCCTGCGCAGGAGACTCACCTCGCTGAGCAGGGCATGGCCATCGAGGCGGATCAATGGCTCCAATACTGAGGGGCGGCGTCTACTGGGCCGACCTCAACCCTGTCGTCGGCTCGGAGCAGGCTGGACTCCGTCCGGTCCTTGTGATCAGCCACGATGTCTTCAATGAGCGATCTGGGACGGTGATCGCGATGGCCATCACGTCCCAACCACAGAAGGCCGCCTTCCCGCTGACTGTCGAAATCACTGAGCCCGGCCTTCCGAAACGCTCGTGGATCAAGACCAACCAGATCCGAGCGCTCTCGACCCTTCGCGTGAGTCAGCTCATCACCAGGCTATCGCCCGAACTCGTCAACCAGGCTGTCGACGGTCTCTGCGAGATCGTGGGTGCCTAACAGCGCCTTGCAGCGGACGCGGCAGCTGCCTGCTTCGCAGTGAAGCACTTCACTCGTGTTCCGCGCCGTCCCGCATTTGCGCGCGGCGGCCTCGCCGCTGAACGCGAGCGTCAGGCGCCGGGATTGAACCCACGGACGTATACTCGCGGGCGAGAAAAGGCATGACCATGGCTCCGCCAATCGGTGTGGTTCACAGCGACCCGGAGATTCTCGGCGGCACAGCGGTCTTCGTCGGGACTCGCGTACCCGCCAAGTCGCTCTTCGACTGCCTGGAGGGCGGCGACACGCTCGACGAGTTTCTCACGCAGTTCCCGTCTGTGCAGCGCGAACAGGCAGTGGCAGCCCTGGAGCTGGCCCGCGACACGGTGTTGGCTCATGCGCGAAATGCTTGACGAGAATCGACCGCACGCCCTGGCCCCTCTTCTCGTCGGGCACGAGGTCCTGACGGTGCAAGAGTGCGGATGGGCCGGGCTCAAGAACGGCGTGTTGCTGCGAGAAGCACGGGCCCGAATCGACGCGTTCCTGACGATGGATGCCGATCTGGAGTACCAGCAGCATTTGATCGGTACGCCCTTCGGTGTGGTGGGTCTCCATGCGCCGTCGAATCGCCTGGCTGACCTGCGTCCCGTTCTGTCGCTGGCACGCGGGGCCCTTGAGGACCTCCTTCCCGGCGATGTTCGCCACGTCGATGCCTTACACGGCCTGCACCCGACCGGAGCCCGCGCTATCGTGCGCGCCGGCGGCTGAAACCGGACGTTAGCCGGCCAGGCAGCAATGCGGTTCAACAGAACGAGGAGACAAGAGATGGTGACGACCACACGCCTGAAATCCACCGGCTTTGCGATGGGGTTCCTTGCGTTCTTGTCATTCCCACCGGTCCGAGCCCAAGCGAGCGTCACCCCGGCGGAAGCCCGCGTCATCGCCAGGGAGGCCTACATCTACGGCTACCCGATGGTGGACAGCTACCGCATCGAGCACGCCTATTTCGTCGACACAGAGAGCCCCGAGTACAAAGGGCCCTGGAACCAGTTGCGCAACTTCTCTCGCGTCTTAACCCCGGAGGACAAGGCGGTGCAGACGCCCAATTCGGACACGCCGTACTCCTTCCTCGGCATGGACCTGCGGGCCGAGCCCATTGTGCTCACGGCACCGGCCATCGAGAAGGAGCGCTACTTCAGCATCCAGCTCATCGACGCCTACACGTTCAACTTCGACTACATCGGCAGCCGCGCCACCGGCAATGATGGCGGCAGCTACCTCATCGCCGGGCCGGGTTGGAAGGGCGAGGCACCTCAGGGCGTGAAGAAGGTGATCCGCGCGGAGACCGAGTTGGTGCTTGCTGCCTATCGCACGCAACTGTTTGATCCGGCCGACATCGACAACGTGAAGAGGGTGCAAGCCGGCTATGGGGTGCAGACCCTCTCGGCGTTCCTCGGCCAGCCCGCTCCCAAGGCCGCGCCGGCCATCGACTTCATCATGCCGCTCACGCCCGAGGCACAGAGGACCTCGCTCCAGTTCTTCGACGTCCTGAACTTCGTGTTGCAATTCTGCCCCACGCACCCGTCCGAGAGGGAGCTCATGGCGCGTTTCGCCAAACTCGGGATCGGCGCGGGCAAGACCTTCGACGTGGGCAAGCTCTCGCCCGAAATGAAGGCAGCCATCGAGGCCGGCATGGCCGACGCTTGGGACGAGCATGCGAAGCTGCAGAGACGCATCGATGCGAAGGAAGTGACCTCCGGTGACATGTTCGGCACCCGTGAGTTCCTCAGGAACAACTACCTCTACCGCATGGGCGCCGCCGTGCTCGGCATCTACGGCAATTCGAAGCAGGAGGCGATGTACCCGATCTACAGCGTCGATGCCGACGGGGTGAAGCTCGATGGCACCAACCGCTACAGCCTGCGCTTTGCGCCGGGCCAGTTGCCTCCTGTCAACGCGTTCTGGTCGCTGACCATGTACGAGCTGCCATCGAGCCTGCTCTCGGCTAATCCGCTCAACCGCTACCTGCTCAATTCGCCGATGCTGTCTCAGTTCAAGCGCGATGCCGACGGCGGGCTGACCCTGCTCATCCAGAGTGAATCCCCCGGCGAGGACAAGGAAGCCAACTGGCTGCCTGCACCGAAGGGCCCGTTCTTCATGGCCATGCGTCTCTACTGGCCGAAAGCCGACGCGCTGGAAGGCACGTGGACCGCGCCGCGGTTGAAGCGGATGCCGTAGAAGAGTGGATCGCTCGAAGGTTGGCGATGAGCCGCCCAACAACCGGTTGCTGCGGACGGTCCGCTGCGCGGCCCGCCGCTGAACCGGCGCGTTAGGCCGACCCTGGGGTCAAGACATGGGATACGACGTCCACATCACGCGAAAGGACAACTGGTGTGATGAGGACGGGCCCGCGATCAGCCTCGATGAGTGGCTCGCCTACGTTGACGGTGACCCGGAGATGAGGTTGGACGGTTTCGCGGAGGCCACCCTGCCCGACGGAGCGGTGCTTCGTGTCGAATGCCCAGGCATCTCGGTGTGGACCGCCTACTCCGGCCACGGTATCGGTGGCAACATGGCGTGGTTCAACCACGCTGAGGACTCGATCACCGTGAAGAACCCTGACCGAGAGATCCTCGGCAAGATGGTCAGGATCGCCCAGGCTCTGTCCGCGAAGGTCCAGGGAGATGAATGCGAGGTCTATGCCGACGATGGCAGCTCCAACTGGGAGGAGCAGCGCGAACTCGAGACTTCAGGAGCATCTCCAAGGGCCACTCGCGATGAACCGCGGAGGAAGAAGCCGTGGTGGCGATTCTGGTGAATCCAGCGTGTGATTCCCTCCGCCGAACCCCGCATGCGTACCTGAGCCCAGCGGTCCGCCTGCACAATCTCGCTACGTGTACCACGGGCGGCCTAACCCGGCGTTGAAGCGGACGAGGCCGCTACCTGGTTCCACCACCAGAGTGTGGTCGATTTGCAGCGCCTCGGTTCCCCGTAGCGCGCGGCGGCCTCGCCGCCCATCGCGAGCGTTAGGCCGCTTCGCGTGACGCATTGCCGCCAGCGCACAACGCCAAAGAGCCACGAGGAGGGACCGCAAGGGTGACAGAGAGCTGCACGCTGTACTTCCCATCCGACAAGCTGCCGCTGAAGTCTGTTTTCCCGAAGGGGAGATCGAACGGGGGCATCTTCAAGCCGGCAACCTGGTTCGAGTACGAGTCCGGCGATGGCCTCGTTCGCCTCAACCTGCGACATGACAACCTGCCCGAGCATCTACGGGGGTTCCGGGCCTGTGTACCTCTACTGCCCAACAGCGGTGCCTCAAGGGCCAAGGCGCAGGCGATGATCGCACGCACCAAGGCCGCAGGGCGTGATTCTCCCTGGCCCGGTCTCCCGCGACTCCCAACTGTTCGGTTCGCTGGTACACCTGATCGACCGATTCGAGGGTTTCATGTTCATTGCGAACAGCATCATGCTGCCAGATTGCAGCTTCCTTGTGGGCCCAATGGCGGAACAGGGCAAACCGACTCAGGATGCAGTGGAACCCCAAGACCGTGAGATCGATCCCAATGAGTGGAGGCACATTGGAAGTTCCGAGCGGGTCGACTCGGCACGAGTTGCCATGCGTGAGGCCCATTACTGCTCGCTTGCAGCGCGAGGATTCCGCTGCGCCCGTTGGCTGCCGCTCTTTCGAAGGGAAGACACCGAAGACCAGTTGCGCCCTGTGGACGACATCGCAGGGCGGCAGCTGGCCCTCAACGCCCTCTACCGGTGGGTATCAGCACCCGAGGACAACGCAGCCGCCGAGCGGCTTCGAGGATTCGTAGACCGCAACACACTTCACGAACACCTCACCGCGGAGGAGAATCAGATCCTCTCCTTGCCGCGTCCCGAGGCCAACCACCAGCACGCAGACACCATCGGCTGGCGCCTCGAGAACATGTGGGCTCTCGCCTGGATCCTCGGCTTCGAGCCGGTACCGCCGTTCTACCAAGGCCAACTCCCCAGCGATATCACCCGCCGAACAGTCCTGGAGTTCCTCCCAGACCTGGGCGCTTCGGTCAGTTCGTTCCTGGAGAAGCTGAACCCACGACCAGCAACCGAGGTGGCCCAGCAGGAAGACCTCTACTACTGCCCGCACAACGCTGTCAGGAGCGCTCAGATGGGAGAGGACACCGTCCCCCGGCACTCCCATCCTGTTCGCGACGGTGGCGCCATCCATGAACGTCGGCATGCGCTCACATGGGCCCTGTCCCCTGGCACGACCTGGGATGACACCGATTCGTCGACGTGACCGTACGCCGTGAGGATCATGTCGCACACGGTCATTCGCTGCAAACGCCTGCCCCGGCCTCACAGCGCGTCGCAGCGAACGAGGCCGCTGCCTGGATCGCCGTGATGTCCACCAATCGTGTTGCTTGCCGGCTTCGTAGAAGCTACTGCGGCCTCGCCGCTGAACGCGAGCGTCAGCCGGCCTCGATTCTCCGAAGCGTCAATCACAGTCGTACCGCTTGACGTTATTAACGTCTGCCGTTATTATTGGGACGTGATCCGGAGCTTCGCGGATCGGGATACTGAGCGCGTCTTCAACCGGGTTCACTGCAGGAAGTTCTCGGCCGAGGTCCAGAGGGTCGCTCTCCGCAAACTGCTTCTTCTCGACGCCGCCGAATCACTCGATGACCTTCGCGTCCCGCCTGGCAACCGACTCGAGAAGCTCCGAGGCGACCGGGAGGGTCACCACAGCATCCGCGTGAACGACCAATGGCGCGTCTGCTTTCGATGGGACGCGGGCGATGCCCACGAGGTCGAGATCGTGGACTACCACTAGGAGCTTCACATGACCGGTAACAAGCTCCCACCGATTCACCCGGGCGAGATCCTCCTTGAGGAGTTCCTCAAGCCCCTCGGCATCAGTCAGTACCGCCTGGCCACCGGGATCAGCGTGCCCCCCCGTCGAATCAACGAGATCGTGCACGGCAAGCGCTCCATCACAGCTGACACCGCTCTCCGCCTCGCGCGCTTCTTCGGCACGACCGACCGATTCTGGCTCAACCTCCAGGTGCGCTACGACCTCGAGCTCGAGAGGGATCGGCTCGGCGAGGCCCTTCAGCGAGACGTCGAAGTCTTCGCAGCAACCGACTGATGCGCACCGGCGGCCAACAACGCGTTGGGCGCCGCCGTTGCCACAGAGAGGCTGCCCTCGTGTTCAGCGTCGAAACGGAGGTTCGGACAATGAGGCGATCCACCTTTCTTGCCACGATCTGCGCTCTCGTGCTCGCGGCCCTCTGTTCCGCAGGAGGCCCAGCGATCGAGATGCTGGAGATCTCTCCGTCTCCCTACACCACCATCGAGCCGGGGATTGACCTTCATGCGAGGCTGAGATTCAACACTGGTGACCCCAACACGCACGCCGGCGTCTACTGCGTCAGGCTCCTCTTCGCGACCACGGAAGTGGGTCGTTTCATCTATCCAAGCCCCCCGGTTCCAGCAGATGCGGCTACTTCGGAGCCACCGACCGATCTCCCTGGTCTGGCCGAGATCTCAGACCCCGAAGGCGAGGTCGCGGTCGAGTACCCAATCAACGCGGCACGCCGCCTCCGCGAAGTGGCTGTGCCCCTCAGGCTGCACTTCGCGTTGCTGAGACGTGAGGAAGGGGGGAGAACCACAGTTGTCGCAACGTCCGATGAGGTTCAGTACCCCGTCTCCTCCGCCTGGTGACCCCATCTGCGCAATCCCCCCAGCTCGACCACACCTCCCACATCGCGAGCAGGACGAGGCGCCCCAGACACGACGCCCGAGCGCCCAACGAACGAGGGTCGTTGTCACGCGGGGCCGCGACACCGGCGTTGAACGCGGTCCGCCGCCCGAGAGGGCAGGTCGACGAAGCACCCCTTGGGGGATCGAGGGGATTCCGTGGTCCGAAGGCGGCGGTCGGGGAGGTCTGCAGGCGGCCGGGGAGCGGACCGGGGACAGCGGGAGGAGCTCGAGGGAGCTGGTGAAGGGGCCCGGGGAGCGAGCCGTGGGCGGCGGGATCGAGCTGGGAGCGACCGTCGCCGCGCGGTGGGCACACCTTTGCCACCCGGCCGCGGGGGTCGTCGCCCGCCGGTCGACCGGGAAGGCCTCGCGGCGGCCCTCGCTGCCCCGGCAGCCGGCAGAGCGGCTGGCACCCTGCCCCTGCGAACGTGCAGCAGCGCGGGACATCCCCCCTCAGAGACCAGCCGGCGTGCACCGACGAGGCACCCCTTCATCACGGCTACCCCCTCTCGCGGGCGAGGCCTCCCGGGTCCGGCGTGAACGTCACCAGTTGCCGCGCCCCTCGAGCCTGACCCCGCGTCGCGCTCTCCTGAAACCGCCGGGCGCGGCCAGATGCGGCCGCAGTCACATCGTCGCGTCCCGGTCGACGGCACCGCCTGTCCCGGCGCCTCGCCGACCGCGGCCGACGCCGACGACCTCTGACCGCCCGGGCGGACCGGCGAGCGCCTGGGCGGCCCTGCTGGCCGGCGCCAAACGCCCCCGCGACGGGCGACCGCCGCGAGCGCCGGCAGCGGGCGGAAGCGGGCGGAAGCGACGACGGGGAGGCACCCATGGCCCTGAGCGTTCTCGACGACCGTTCCCGTCCCCCGCAGCCCGACGACCTCGCCGCGGCCCTCGGCACCTCGCACGAGCTCTGGGAACACCTCACCGCCCGGGTCGCCGAGGCCCACCCGCGGATCGCGGCGACGTGGCACTTCGCCGGGGCGAAGTACGGCTGGTCGCTGCGCCTGGTGCGCGGCAAGCGGGTGGTCCTCTACCTCATCCCGCAGGCGGGCCACTTCCTGGTCGGCGTGGTCCTGGGCGAGAAGGCCTGCCGCGCCGCGCGCCAGGCTGGCCTGCCCGACGCCGTCCTCGCGCTGCTCGACGCCGCCCGCCCCTACGCCGAGGGGCGCGGCATCCGCGTGCCGGTGCGCGCGACCGGCGACCTGCCGGCGATCCTGAAGC
>CAYTJW010000209.1:0-7893 GCA_964438135.1 uncultured Thermoanaerobaculia bacterium | reverse complement strand
GAGATCTACAGCCGCTACGCGAAGGTGGTCGACGCCGAGGACCGCGAGATCCCGCTCGGCGGCGACCCCGAGGCCCTGGAGCCGCATCAGCGCGGATACCTCGCCTACGTGTGGGAAACCGTGGCCCGGGTCGCCCTCGAGCAGGTGTTGGGAACGGGTGAGGGGACGGCGGGCTCGGACGCGCTCGAGGAAGACGCCCGCCTGACAGCGCTCTTCCTGTGGACCCTGCAGTCGACCAACGGCGAGGCCGCGGCGGCAGAGGGCGCGGTTGACGAGGAGGCTGGCGACCAGGACGAGGAGGAGGACGAGACGCCCCGTTCGAAGAAGAAAGCCGGTTTCGCGCTGGTCTACGACGTGGCTCGCCGCTTCGCCCAGCCGCTCGGCATCCACCTCGACGCCTGGGAGGGGCGGGTCGTCGCGGTCGAGAAGGGGGTCGTCCGCCTCCTGCCGATCGCCGAGCGCGCCCGCCAGCTGTTCGGCGAGGAGGGCGCCGACGCAGTGGCGACCGAGCTGGAGAGCGAGCGGGAGGAACCGAGGCAGCTGCGGCTGTTCGCGGAGGCGGAGGTGGCGCCGAGGGCGAGCGGGCGTGGAAGGAAGCCGGGAGCGGGAGAGACAGCGCTCGAGACTCGGCGGGAGGCGACGACCCTCGACCGCCTGCACGCCGCCATGCTCCTGCAGCGCGCCGGCCGCACCCACGCCCTGCGGGCCCTGCTCGCCGCGGAGCAGGAGCGCGGGCCGGGCTTCCTCCGCCTGGCCAACTCCCTGTCCGCCCTCTACCCGCGCTCGAGCGAGGAGAAACGCCTGCTCGACGCTATGCTGTTGGCGGTGCCGAGGGGGTAAACGATGATGCCAGTGATCCGCAGCTTGATCCTCAAGCGCTTCCGGAGTATCCCCTCGGAACGGGTGGACTTCGCCAACCCCACCTTCCTGGTCGGCCGCAACGGGTCGGGCAAGAGCAATCTCGTCGATGCCTTCGCCTTCCTGGCCGAGGCCATGGCCTCCCCCCTCCAGGCGGTGTTCGACCGCAGGGGCGGCATCTCGGCTGTCCGCAACCGCACGTCGGGCAGGAGCTACCCACCCAACCTGGGGTTGGGGGTGAAGTTCGGGCGCCTGAACGGCGAGGTCGTCTCCGGTCACTATGCCTTCGAGGTGAGGGCCCTGCCCAACTACGGCTTCGAGGTCGTACGGGAGCAGTGCCGGCTGACTGGCGGGGGCGCGCGGCTCGTCTGGTTTGACCGCACGCAGGGGGCGTTCAGTTCGAACGTGGGCGGCCTCGAGCCGGCGCTTGACCCCGCCTCGCTGTCCCTGCCCATCGTCGGCGGGGACGCTCGCTTCGCCCCGGCGCTGCGCGCCTTGGCTGGCCTCCGTGTGAACGCCATCGAGCCGTCGCGCCTGCGCGAGATGCAGGACCCGGACAGCGGCACCAGCCTCAAACCGGACGGGGGCAACGCCGCGAGCGTGCTGCAGGAGATCGAACGGCGCTCGAGCGACGACTTCTCGCGCATCTGCGAGATCCTGGCGACCATCGTGCCGAGCACGACCAGCGTGCAAGCCAAGAAGCACGGCAACAAGCTGTCCCTCGTCTTCACCCAGGAGTGGGGGGAGGAGAAGCAGAAGCGCCTGCACTTCGAGGCATTCAGCATGTCGGACGGCACGCTCCGCGCCGTCGGCCTCCTGGCGGCCGTCTTCCAGCAACCGACCCCGTCGCTCCTCGCCATTGAGGAACCGGAGGCAACCATCCACCCGGGCGCGCTCGGCGCGGTCCTCGACCTCCTCCGCCACGCGAGCAGGAGGACCCAGGTGGTGGTGACGACGCACAGCCCGGACGTCCTCGACGCCAAGTGGATCAACGACGACAACATCTGCATCGTGGAATGGCAGCAGGGGGCGACGCGCCTGGGTGCGCTGTCCGACGCCTCGCGCCAGGCGCTGCAGACTCACCTGATGAGCGCGGGCGAGCTGATGCGCGCCAACGCGCTCGACCCGCAGCCGCTCTTCGAGGACCCTGGTGCCCTGACTCAACCCAATCTGTTCGAGGAGCTGGCGTGAGGATCCAGCCGATCGTCGAGGGACACGGCGAGGTCGCCGCCGTGCCGGTGTTGCTGCGGCGCCTGGTCGAGGAGAGCTCCGCCTATGCAGTCCAGATCGGCAAGCCGATCCGACAGACCCGGTCGAAGCTCGTGGACGAGGGCCACCTGCGGCGCGCGGTCAGACTCGCGCTGATGCAACCGAGCTGCGACGCAATCCTGATCCTGTTCGACGCCGATGACGACTGCCCGGCAGAGCTCGCACCGACGGTCGAGGGTTGGGCACGGCAAGAGGCCGGAGCGGTCCCGTGCGCCGTGGTCATGCCGACTCGGGAGTACGAGGCGTGGTTTCTCGCCGCGATCGAGTCGCTGCGCGGCGCGTGCGGAGTTCGCGATGACGCCGAGCCACACCCTGACCCGGAAGCGCCGAGGGGGGCGAAGGAGCAGCTCGAGCTTCGTCTTGGCGCAGGGCGAAGCTATGCAGAAACCGCCGACCAGGCGCCGCTGACCGCGCGGTTCAGCATGCAGGAGGCATATCGGCGGAGTCGCAGCTTCCGTCGGTTGGTGGGAGCCTTCGGCGCGATCCTCCGGGCTGGCAATGTCGCGCTCAGCTGCTGGCCGCCGCCGGCATGGGCCGAGGATCACCCGTGAAGCCAGCTGAGCGACCGGCCGACCTGACGCCGCCTGCGGTGAGCCGCTCTCGACCCTCGAAGACCTGCGCCGTGCCTGAAGGAGCCGACCGATGAACCTCGAGCCCTGGTACAAGGTCGTCACCCCGCGCAAGGAGCTGCGCGAAGGCCGTTCGTTCAACCCGGACGAGTTCGCCATCCATCTCGAGCAGGTGGTCGACGGCCGGGCCCCGGAGGACTACCGCGACCCGAGTAGCTTCTTCTCCCGCACCTGCTTCACCCGCGCCCTCACCGAGCACTGCGGGATGGTGCTGCGGCGGCTCTCCGGCGAGACCGCCGGCAGTGCGCCGGTGCTGACCCTGGTGACCCAGTTCGGCGGCGGCAAGACTCACACCCTCACCGCTCTCTACCACCTGGCGAGCCTCGGACCCCGGGCGGCCGCGGTGCCGGGCGTGGGTCGCCTCCTGGAGTCGGCCCGGCTCGAGGCCGTGCCCGCGGCGCGGGTGGCAGTGTTCGCCGGCAACGCATGGGACCCGCAACCGGGCCGCGAGACGCCCTGGGTCGACCTGGCCCGCCAGCTCGCCGGCGACGCCGGGGTCGCGGCGCTCGGCGCCAGGGCACGGACCACGCCGCCCGGGACCCAGGCCCTGGCCAGGGTCTTCGAGGCCGCCGGCGCCCCGGTGCTGGTCCTCTTCGACGAGGTGCTCAACTTCGTCAACCGCCACCGGGACCTGGCCGAGCCGTTCCACTCCTTCATCCAGAACCTGACCGTGGCCATGACCGGGACCACCCACGGCGCGGCCGTCATCAGCCTGCCACGCAGCCAGGTGGAGATGACCGACTGGGACGTCGAGTGGCAGGCGAGGATCACGAAGGTGGTGCGGCGGGTCGCCAAGGACCTGATCGTGAACGACGAAGGCGAGGTGGCGGAGGTCATCCGGCGGCGGCTATTCGAGGAGGTCGAGCCGCGACCGGCGGCGGTGCGGAGGGCGTGCCGGGCGTATGCGGCTTGGTGCTTCGAGCGGCGGGCCCTACTGCCGGGCGAGTGGACCACGGTGGACGCGAGCGCCAGCGACGCCAGGGCGGTCGACGCGCTCGCGGCCCGGTTCGAGACCTGCTACCCGTTCCACCCGGCCGCCATCTCGGTATTCCAGCGGAAGTGGCAGACCCTGGGTCAGTACCAGCAGACTCGCGGCACCTTGGCGATGCTGGCGCAGTGGGTCTCGTGGGCCTATCGCGACGGCTTCCAGGGCGCGAGGCGGGAGCCGCTCGTCACCCTCGGCTCGGCACCGCTCGAGGTGGCCGACTTCCGCAGCGTGGTCCTCGGCCAGCTGGGGGAGCCGCGGCTCGCGCCCGCGATCGAGGTCGACCTCGCCGGCGCCCGGGCGCACGCGCGGTCACTCGACGCCGACACCTCCGGACCGCTCAAGGACATCCACCGCCGGGTCGGCGCCGCCATCTTCTTCGAGTCGTCGGGCGGCCAGGTGGACCGGGTCGCCCACCTTCCCGAGCTGCGCTTCGCCATCGGCGAGCCGGCGGTGGACACCACGTCGGTCGACAACGCGGCCATGGCGCTGGAGGCACGGTCCTTCTTCCTGCGGCGGGTGGGGTCGGACGGGTTCCGCATCAGCCACCGCGCCACCCTGAAGAAGGTGGTCAACGACCGCCTCGCTTCGCTCGACGAGGAGACCGAGGTCAAACCGGCGGTGCGCAAGCTGGTCGGCGAGGAGTTCGAGCGCGGCAAGTCAGTGCCGCTGTCGCGGCCTTTTCCGGCCGACGGCGGCGAGGTGGACGACTCGCCTCGCCTCACCCTGGTCGTGCTCGACCCCGACCTCGAGTGGGACGGGTCGAGCGAGATCCGCCAGCAGCTCGCCGACTGGACGCGGCGGCGAGGGTCCTCGCCACGACTCTACCCGGGCGCCCTGGTCTGGTGCCTCAAGAAGCCGGGGCGCGAGCTGCGGCGGCGAGTGGAGGCCTGGCTCGCGTGGCAGCGGGTCCGGCGTGAGGTCAGCCAGAAGACCCTCGGCGAGGAGGTCGACAGCGACGACCTGGGCGAGCTCGCCGCCCGCCTGCGCGAGGCCGAGGACGCGGCCCGGGATGAGGTCTGGGCCTCCTACCGCTACGTTGTCCTGCTCGACCCGCAGGAGCGAGACGGGCTCAAGGTCGTCGACCTCGGGGCGGGCCACTCCGGCGGCGGTGAGACCCTGTGCGGGCGGGTGATCGCGGCCTTGAAGAGCAGCTCGCTCCTCAACGAGTCGGTCGGCGCCGGGTACCTTGAGCGCAACTGGCCGCCGGCCTTCCGGGCGAGCGGCGCCTGGCCGCTGACCAGCCTGCGCCAGAGCCTGCTCGACGGGTCCCTCCCGCGCCTCCTCGACGCGGACGCCGTCCTGCGAAGCAAGATCCCGGAGCTGGTCGCTCGCGGCGACCTCGGCCTCGCCTCCGGCGACCTACCGGACGGGGCTTTCGCTCGGGTCTGGTTCAACGAGCCGGTACCGCACGAGGAGGTGGCGTTCGAGCCCGGCGTCTTCCTGCTCACCAAGCAGCGTGCGCGGGCGCTCGCAGGCGCCCCGGTGTCCGACCAGGGCGGCCCCATGCCGCGGCCACCGGAGCCGCCGGCTCCCCCTGCTCCGCAGCCGAAACCATCCCCGACAGTCCCCGAGCCGGCGGCACGGCCGGTCACACTCCAGCTCAGCGGCTCGGTTCCCCTCGAGTCGTGGAACCGCCTCGGTCAGAAGCTGGTACCCAGGCTTCGCTCGGGCCGCGACGCCGCGGCGAGAGTCACCCTGACGGTGAGCGCAGAAGGCGCTGTGGCCGCGAGCCTCGAGGCAGAGCTACGCCAGGCTCTGGACGACATCGGGCTCGGGGCCAGCTTCACCATCACCAGGCGCGAGGCGGAGTAGACGGCTGGCCCGGGCCGACGACTCCCCCGGCAAGAGACCGCGGGGTCACTCCCCCAACGCGTAGCCGACGCCGTGGACGGTGCGAATGTAGGTGCGGCCGTCGGGCAGGGCGCCGAGCTTGCGCCGGAGACGGCTCACCACCGAGTCCACCACCCGGTCCTGGATGAAGGCGCCGTGCCAGACCAGGTCGATGAGCTGGTCGCGGGTGAACACCCGGCCCGGCCGCCGGACCATGGTCAGCACCAGGTCGAACTCGGTGCGGGTGAGGGAGACCGGGGCGCCGTCGACCGCGACCTCGCGCCGCCCCTCGTCCACCTCCAGCCCCTGCCAGCGGATCGGCGCCGTCGCCACCGCCGGCGCCTGCGCCCACTGCTGGCGGCGGAGGACGGCCGACAGGCGCGCCACCACCTCGCGCGGGCTGAACGGCTTGACGACGTAGTCGTCGGCGCCCAGCTCGAGGCCGAGGACCCGGTCGACCTCGCTCCGGCGAGCGGTCAGGATCAGGATCGGCACGGTGCTCGCGGCGCGCACCTCCCGGCACAGGTCGACGCCGTTGCCGTCGGGCAGCGACAGGTCGAGCAGGATCGCGTCGAAGGTCCCGGCCCTCAGGGCGGCCCGTGCCGCGGCGAGGCTAGGCGCGTGCACCAGCGCGTAGCCGTTGTCGGCCAGGGTCAGGCGCAGCAGCTCCGCGATCGCGGCGTCGTCCTCAACCAGCAGCACCCGGCGCATGCTCCCCCTCCCCGTCGGGCAACCGCACCTCGAACCTCGCGCCACGCCCGCCCGGGGCGTAGCGGGCAGTGCCGCCGTGGAGCTCGGCCAGGGTGCGGACGATGGCCAGGCCCAGGCCCCAGCCCGGGCCGGCGCCGCGCTCGCCGGCCGGCCGTCGCTCGAACAGCCGTGGCACCACCTCCGGCGGCACCCCGGGGCCGTCGTCCTCCACCCACAGCAGCACGCCGTCCGGCCCCGCCTCGGCGCCGAGCTCGATGACCGTGGCGCCGGTGGCGTGAAGGATGGCGTTGCGCACCAGGTTGGTCAGGATCTGCCGCAGCCGCACCGGGTCGGCCCAGGCCACGACCCCGCCGGCGTCGCCGAGGAGGGCGGCGCCGCGCTGGCCGGCGAGCGGCTGGAAGGCGTCGACGACGGAGTCGAACAGCTGGTCCACCGCCACCCGCTGCGGCCGCACCGCCAGGGTGGCGACCCTGGCCGAGGCCAGGGTCAGCAGGTCCTCGACGATCGCCTGCACGTACAGCGACTGGCCGAGCAGCTCGGTGTGGACGCTGCGCCGGGTGGCGGCGTCGAGATCGTCGCCCCGCTCGAGCAGGGTCTCGGCGTAGCCGCGCAGGACCGTGATCGGGGTGTTGACGTCGTGCGCCAGGTCGGCCAGCAGCGCCCGCTCGGCCTCGACCTGGAGCCGCCGCTCGGCCTCGAGGGCGGCGATCCGGTCGGCCATGGCGTCGAAGGCGGCGAAGACGCGGTCGATCTCGTCCTGGCGCTCGGCCGAGGGGTTGAGCCGGCAGGCGGTGTCCCCCTCGCCGTAGCGGACCAGGGCGCTCTCGAGCGCCCCCAGGCGGCGGACCACCGGGCCGTAGAGGCCGGCCGACACCGCCAGGGCGGAGCCGACGCCGACCGCCACCACGCCGATCGCCAGCAGCAGCGCGCCCAGGGTGTAGGGCGTCCACAGGCCGTGGATGCGGCGCTCCAGCACCAGCACGTGCCGCTCGTCGAGGCGGACCGCGGCCACGAGACGGAGGCGAATCGGCCCGAAGCCGCCGATGGTGGCCACCGCCCGCGGCCCGTGGGCGAGCCGCCCGCCGTCGGCGAGCAGGGCGGCCGGGTCCGACACCGGCCCCACCACCAGCCACGGCTCCCCCCCTTCCCCGACCACGAACCCGGCCCGCTGCGGGTCGAGGACGGGGCGCCGGAGCAGGCTCGCGGCCCGCTCCCGGTCGAGCCCGCCCTCGACGAGCTGCGGCCCGAGCACCTCGAGGAAGGCCACGGTCGAGTCCCGCACCACCCCGGTGGCGATGTGGCGGGACACCCGGCCGACCGCGATCGCGACCAGGGCGATCAGCAGCACCGACAGGGGCGCGAGGGTGACGAGCAGGCGCCGGCGGAGGCTGCGGAAGGCAGGGCCGGGGAGCTGCGCTGCCCGCTCCGGCCCGACCGCGGCCGCGCCCCGACTGTCACACTCCTGCAACATGGCGGGGATGGATCCGCAGCATCGGCGGCCGATCGTAGCACGCGTATGGGCGGTGTCTTCCTGGTCGAGCTGGTGGTGACGCTGGCGGTTGTCGCGGTCGCCGCGGCGGCGGCCGCGCCGGCGGTGGAGCCGCCGCC
>CAYTJW010000208.1:0-7897 GCA_964438135.1 uncultured Thermoanaerobaculia bacterium | reverse complement strand
GGCCGAGCTGGCAGCTGGTCAGGCGGACGCGGAGGGCGTCGGCGGTGCGACCGACGTCGGCCGGCGCCCGGCCCAGCTCCGCGGCCGCGGCGAAGGCGGCCGTGCACGGCAGCAGCCCCTCTTCCAGGCGGGCGCGGATCGCGCTCGCGACGCTCGGGTCGGCCGGCAGGTCGGCAGGCAGCTGCTTGTCCTCGAGGGCCATGGCGGGCTCCTTGCTCGGGCGCGCGGCGCGCGCCCGGCAGGCAGGCTAGCCCGCCGGGCCCGGAACCGTCAAGGCGATGCCATAATCACCCCGGCCCGACCCCGGGCACCGAGGAGGAGTCATGCACCCCGCGCCCCGCGACCCCCGCTGGCCCGCCCTGCTGACCTGCGCCGCCGTGCTGGCGGCGGCGACCGCCCTGGCAACCGAGGCCCCGCCGCCCATCGTCTTCACCGACGCCGCCGGCCTCGACGTCCGGCTCGAGGGCCCGCCGCAGCGGATCCTGGTCCTCGGCAACGCGTCCTACGTCGTCGGCCACCTCCTCTACATGTTCCCGGAGGGGCGGCAGCGCCTCGTCGGCATGGAGCGGAAGGGGGGGCCGGCGAGCGACTTCCTGCCCCTCCTCGACCCGACCTTCCCGTCCCGCTCCTTCCTCGGCCCCAACGCCGGGCCGGAGCAGATCGCCGGCCTGCACCCGGACCTGGTCCTGATCCGGTCGAGCTCGGCCGACCCGCGGGTCGCGACCCTGGCCGCGGTCGGCATCCCGGTCGCCCACCTCGGCCTGGAGTCGCCGGAACGGTACGGCGAGGACGTTCGCCTGCTCGGCCGGCTGCTCGGCAACCCGGCCCGGGCGGAGGAGGTCGCGGCCTACTTCGGCGACCGCCTGACCACGGTCCGCGCCGGGCTGGCCGGCCTGGCCGAGGCGGAGAAGCCGCGCGTCCTGCTGGCCATGGCCATGCCCCGGGGCGGCAAGGTCGCGGTCCAGGTCCCGGCCCGGGCCTGGATGCAGAGCCAGCTGGTCAGCCTGGCCGGGGGCCGCCCGGTGTGGCTCGACCAGGCGGCGCCCACGTCGGGCTGGACGATCGTCAACCTGGAGCAGATCGCGAGCTGGGACCCGGACGCGATCCTGGTCGTGCTCTGGCACTCGCTCGACCCGGGCGAGGCCCTGGCCGGGCTCCGCGCCGACCCGCACTGGGCGAGCCTGCGGGCGGTCAAGACCGGCCGCCTGCACGCTTTCCCGGCCGACCTCTACGGCTGGGACACGCCCGACCCGCGCTGGGCCCTCGGCCTGGAGTGGACGGCGAAGCGGCTCCACCCGACCCGCTTCGCCGGGCTCGACCTCTCGGCCGAGGTCGACCGGTTCTACGGCCTGCTGTTCGGCATGGACCCGGCGGCCGTGACGACCGCGGTGCGGCCCGCGATCCGCGTCGGCCTCGAGTAGGGCGGGCATGCGGCGCGGGTTGTTGCCGGGCCTGGCCGTCGCCCTCCTGGTCGCGACCGCCCTGTCGTTGCTGCTGGGACGCTACCCGAGCGCGTTCCTCAGCTCGCCGGGGTCGATCCTGGGCGACGAGCTGGCCCTGAGCCTGGTCCTCAAGCTGCGGCTGCCGAGGGTCGCCGCCGCCCTCCTCCTCGGCACCAGCCTGGCCGCGGCGGGCATGGTGTTCCAGATGCTGTTCCGCAACCCGCTGGTGGACTCCGGCTTCCTGGGGGTGTCCCAGGGGGCGGCCTTCGGCGCCTCGCTGGCGATCGTCGGCGCCGCCGGCTCGGCTCTCTCGGTGCAGCTCGGGGCGGCGGCCTTCGCCCTCCTCGGCCTGGCGGCGAGCGCGCTGCTGGCGCAGCGGCTCCGCTTCGGCGGCTCGGTGCTGCGCCTGGTCCTGGCCGGCATCGCCGTGTCGTCGCTGTTCACCGCCGGGACCGGCATCCTCAAGTACCTGGCCGACCCGCACCGCCAGCTGCCCGACATCACCTTCTGGCTGCTGGGCGGGCTGTGGGGCATCACCTGGCCGGACCTCGCGCACATGCTGCCGGTCGCCCTGCCGGCGCTGGCGGTCATCGTCGCCATGCGCTGGCGCCTCAACCTGCTCGCGCTGCGCGAGGAGACCGCCTTCTCGCTCGGCGCCGCCCCGCGCCGGGAGCGCCTGGTGCTGCTGCTGGCGGCGACGGTCGGCACGGCCGCGGTGGTCGCCAAGGCCGGCCAGATCACCTGGGTCGGGCTGGTCGTCCCCCACCTCGCCCGGCGCCTGGCCGGCTCCGACGCGCGGCGCGCCCTGCCCGCCTCGCTGCTGCTCGGGGCCCTGTTCGTGCTGCTGTGCGACGACCTGTCGCGGACCGTGCTGGCAGGCGAGATCCCGCTCGGCATCCTCACCTCCCTGCTCGGCGCGGCCGCGTTCGTCGTCATCCTCACCCGCCACCCGCTGGGGGTGAAGGCGAGGACATGACGGGCCGCGAGCCGGTGGTGGCGGTCGAGGACCTGGCGTTCGCCTACGCCCCCGGTGGGCCGTGGGTGCTCGAAGGGGTCGAGTGGGGCTTCGCCGACGCCGCCATCACCGCCCTCCTCGGCCGCAACGGCTCGGGCAAGACGACCCTGCTCAACCTCGTCCTCGGCTGGCTCGAGCCGACCCGCGGCCGGGTGCGCGTGAACGGCCGCGAGCGCGCGTCGACGCCGCGGCGCGAGTGGAGCCGGGAGGTGGGGCTGGTGCCGCAGGAGGAGGCGCCGGCCTTCGAGCTGGAGCTCGACGAGTACGTCCTCCTCGGCCGGGCGCCCTACCTCGGCCTGCTGGAGGCCCCGGGCCCCGCGGACCTGGCCGTGGCCGAGGCCGCCATCGAGCGCACCGGTCTCGCCCCCCACCGCCGCCGCGCCGTCGCCGCCATGAGCGGCGGCGAGCGGCAGCTGGCCGCCATCGCCCGCGCCCTGGCCCAGGACCCGCACGTGCTGCTGCTCGACGAGCCGCTGTCCCACCTCGACCTCGGCAACACCCGCCGCATCCTCGGGCTGCTCGACGCGTTGCGCCGCGAGGGGCGGGCCGTGATCCTCACCACCCACGACCCCAACGTCGCCGCGGCGCTGGCGGACGAGGCGGTGCTGCTCAAGGACGGCCGGGTGCAGACCGCCGGCCCGGCCGAGCGGGTGCTGACCGCCGACCACCTCGGCGCGACCTTCGGCGTCGGCGTCGAGGTCGCGGTCGTCAACGGCCGTCGGGTCGTCCTGCCGGCCCTGTAGCCGGCTCCCCTGCCGATCCCGATCCCGCCCGACCCCGGTTCCGGGCCTGCCCTGCGACTGGTGGCGACGCCATTGACTTCTCGTTGCCGTCTGCTAGCCTGCGCGCGGGTTCCGACCCGCGCCGTCCCGGCGGGAGGGCGCGGGCGAGGCCCGGCGGCCAGAGGCTGCCGGGCCGAGGGTCGGCGGGGTGACCCGCCGGCCTCCCGTGTTCGGAAAGGAGGCCCTCCGATGCGCGCTCGCACCCTGTGTCTCGCAACCCTCGTCCTCACCGCCGCCGCCCTGGGCACCGCCCAGGAGGCGGCACCAACCCCGCCCGACCCGGAGTTCACGTTCTACTCCCTGGGCGACGTCGTGGTGACCGCCGACGCGCCGCCGGTCGAGGTCACCCGCACCACCGTCGTCACCGCCGAGGAGATCGAGGCCAAGAACGCCCGCACCGTGGCCGAGGCCCTGACCGGCGAGCCCGGCATCCGGGTCTCGTCCGGCCGCAAGAACGAGCCCAACGTCTCGATCCACGGCTTCGACCAGTCCAAGATCCTGGTCCTGGTCGACGGGGTGCCGTACTACGAGACCAACTACGGCCGCCTCGACCTCAACCAGATCCCGACCGACAACATCGCCCGCATCGAGGTGACTAAGGGCGCCGCCTCGGTCATGTACGGCGCCAACGCCATGGGCGGCGTGGTCAACATCATCACCCGCCAGGCCACGGACACGCCCTTCACCGGCGCCACGGTCGAGCTCGGCGAGGACGGCCTGCAACGCTACTCGGTCACCCACGGCATGCGCCACGGCAAGCTCAGCTACTGGCTCAACCTCGGCTACCAGGAGGCCGACGGCTGGGACCTGGCGGACGACTTCGAGCCCGCCGAGGGCCGCATCGTCTACCGCAGCCCGAACAGCACCGTCCCCACCGTCCTGCAGGGCGACGGGCGACGCAACAACTCCGACACCGAGCACACCGACGCCTGGTTCAAGCTGGGCTGGGAGAACAGCGCCGACTCCGCCTACTGGCTCAACCTGCACTACCTCGACATGACCAAGGGCATGCCGCCGGCCACCGACTCGGTGACGGTCAACCTGGGGCGCCCCGCCTTCTCCAACCTGGCGCGGATTCCGGACTACCGGGACCAGGGCGTCGACTTCGACCTCCGCCAGCGCCTGGCCGCCAAGCTCGTGCTGAAGGGCAAGCTGTTCTACCACGACCACCAGGACCACTACGACTCGTACTACGACCTGAGCTTCGACGACAACCCGCGGCTGGCGCGGTCGACCTACAAGGACTACGTCGGCGGCGGCAGCCTGATCTTCGAGTCGCCCTTCGCCGACTGGAACACCGGCCGGCTGCAGGTGGGCTACAAGGTCGACTCCCACCGCGAGCGCGACGACACCTACCTGCCCTTCGCCGCGACCGCCTCCGGCACCGGCTCGGTCGGGGTCGAGGACGAGCTGAAGCTCGGCGACGCGCTCCACCTGGTGCTGGGCGTGAGCTACGACTGGTTCGAGGTCAGCGAGGCGGAGCGCAACGTCCTCGACTCGGACGGCGACCTCGTCGGCCAGGACCCCCTGGAGGAGCCCTCCGAAGGCCTCGTCAACCCGATGGTCGGCCTCAACTACGGCCTCGGCGCGGACAGCCAGCTGTTCTTCTCGGCCGGTCGCAAGAGCCGCTTCCCGCTGCTGTCGCAGCTCTACTCCAGCCGCAGCGGCAACGTCGACCTCGAGCCGGAGCGCAGCCTCAACTACGACCTCGGCTACAGCACCGTGCTCGGCCGCGCCGTGCGCCTGGACGCGACCGGCTTCTGGTACGACGTCTCGGACCTCATCTCGCGCTCGGCGGTCGACTCCAACAACGTCTACCAGAACTACGCCAAGGTCCGGGTGCGCGGGCTCGAGCTGGGCGCGGGCATGCCCCTCGCCTCCGGCCTCGACCTCGACGCGGACCTCACCTACACCGACGCCGAGGACCGCTCGGCCGACCGGGTGACGAGCGAGGTCGTCAACATCCCCGAGTGGCTGGCCGGGCTCGCCCTGCACTGGCGGCTGCCCTGGATCCCGGCCCGCCTCGACCTCGACGCCGCGTACATGGACAACGTCTTCACCTCGCTGCCCTCGCCCCGCTACCCCAACGACCCGGTGCGCGAGGTGGACAGCTACGTCCTGACCAACCTCCGCCTCGGCTTCGACGTCGCCCGCTCGCTCGAGCTCTGGGGCACGGTGCGCAACCTGCTCGACGAGAGCTTCGAGTCGGAGTACGCCTACCCCGGTCCGGGCCGCGCGTTCTCGGTCGGGCTGTCGGCGAAGCTCTGACGAACGGGTCACCGCCGCCACCGGTTGACCCCGGTGGCGGCGGCCGGCACACTGCCCCCTCGCGGCCTGCCCTGGCGGGCCGCGAGGAGGCCGCCGTGACCGACCTGCAGCGCCCCCAGTTCCCCCGCTCGAGCGCCTACGACCCGGCCTGGGTCATGGCCCAGCAGATGGGCCCCAACCCGCTGTGGCTGGTGGAGTGGCTCACCGCCGCCCTGCCCCTCGAGCCGGGGCAGCGGGTGCTCGACCTCGGCTGCGGCACGGCCCTCACCAGCATCTTCCTGGCCCGCGAGCACGGCGTCCGGGTCTGGGCTGCCGACCTCTGGGTCGACCCGACCGACAACTGGCGCCGGGTGGTCGAGGCCGGCGTCGCCGACCAGGTCGTGCCGCTCCAGGTCGAGGCGCACGCCCTGCCCTTCGCCGAGGGCTTCTTCGACGCGGTGGTCAGCGTCGACGCCTACCACTACTTCGGCACCGACGAGCTCTACCTCGGCTACCTCACCCGCTTCCTCCGCCCCGGGGCCGCGATCGGCGTGGTCTCGCCCGGCCTCGCCCGACCGCTGCCGCGCTCCGGCCCGCCGGCCCACCTCAGGAGGCCCCAGGCCAACGGCGCGGCCTTCTGGGAGGAGGAGTGCGCGAGCTTCCACACCGCCTCGTGGTGGCGAGACCTGTGGGCCCGCTCCAACCGGGTCGCGGTCGAGGTCGCCGACACCATGGCCGATGGCTGGCGGCACTGGCGGGACTTCGAGCTCAGCCTCGAGGCGGCCGGCGCGAACCGCTTCCCGTCCGTGGCCGAGGCGCTCGACCGCGACCACGGCCGCTACCTGTCGTTCGTCCGCCTGGTCGCCCGGTCCACCGGCCGGGCCGGGTTCAACCTCTACCAGCCGGGGCTGCTGCGGCTGGTGCAGGCCGGTTGACCTGCTCGCGCCACACTCGGGGCATGCGCGACTCCATGCTGCGAGCGATCCGCCACGTCCTGGCCGCGGCCACGCTGCTCCTCCTGCCCGCCGGCTGCGCCAGGGTCGACCGCATGACCGGCGAGGACGCCGACCGCGAGATCCGGGCCACCGGCCTGCCGGCCGCGGCCACCGTCCTCGCCCTGTGGGACACCGGCGTGCCCGTCAACGACGACCCCGTGGTGGGCTTCCGGCTGCGGGTGGAAGGCGAGGGCCGGCCGCCCTGGGAGGCGGAGACCCGCTGCCTGGTGCGGTCGGCCGACGCCGCCTCCCTCGGCAACACCGCCGAGGCCGACCTGGAGCGCTGGCCGGCGACCATCGTCACCCTCCAGCGGGACTATGCCGCGGCCCGGGTCGTGGTGCCCGGCCACGGCCGGCCGGGCGGCCCGGAGCTGCTCGCCCGCACCCTCGAGCTGCTGGCCGCGCCGCGGTGAGCCGGCGCGCGCATCCTGTGCTAGCGTGAGCGGGTGCTCGCAGTCGGCGCCCGCCTCGGTCGCTACGACATCCTCGGCGTGCTCGGCGCCGGCGGCATGGGCGAGGTGTACCGCGCCCGGGACAGCGTCCTCGGCCGCGTCGTGGCGGTCAAGGTGCTCCCCGAGAGGTTCGCCACCGATGCGGAGGCCCGCTCCCGGTTCGAGCGGGAAGCCCGCACCCTGGCCACCCTGTCTCACCCCAACATCATGACAATCCATGACTTCGGCCACGAGGGCGGGGTTGCGTTCGCGGTCGCCGAGCTGCTCGAGGGAGAGTCGCTGCGCGACCGACTGCGGCGTGGGCGGCTGCCGTGGCAGGACGCCATGAGCATCGTCGCCGACGTCGCCCGCGGCCTGGCCGCCGCCCACGGTGCCGGCGTGGTTCACCGGGACGTCAAGCCGGCCAACATCTTCCTCACCCGCACCGGCCAGGTGAAGGTGCTGGACTTCGGCATCGCCCGCACCGCGGTCGCGGCCGGCGAGCCCGACCAGGCCAGGACGCGCGCCGGGACGGTGCTCGGCACGGTCGGCTACATGTCGCCGGAGCAGGCGCGGGGCGAGCCCGTCGACGCCTCGAGCGACCTCTTCTCGCTCGGCTGCGTTCTCTACGAGATGCTCAGCGGGCGGTCGCCCTTCGACCGGCCGACGCCATCGGCGACCCTGCTCGCCATCGTCGGCGAGGAGCCGCGCCCCCTGGCCTCGACCGGCGTCGACGTGCCGCCGCCGGTCGAGCACCTCCTCTCCGCCTGCCTGGAGAAGCGGGCCGAGCACCGTCTGGGCTCGGCGACCGAGCTCGAGGCGAGGGCTTCCGGCCTGCTCCAGGACCGGACCACGACCCACGAGGTGCCGACCGTCGTCACCTCCAGCCGGCGGCGCCGGCGGCGCCGCCGCGCCGCCGGCGCGGGGTTGGGCCTGGCGCTCCTCGCCGCGGTCCTCGTCCTCGGCGGGCGAGCCGGCTGGCGGC
>CAYTJW010000207.1:0-7898 GCA_964438135.1 uncultured Thermoanaerobaculia bacterium | reverse complement strand
CGGTCGAGGAGGATGTTGCCGGGCTTGACGTCGCGGTGGATGATGCCGAGCCGGTGGAGGTGGTCGAGGCCGTCGAGCAGGTCCGCGGCCAGCCGCCCGACCTCGTCGGCCGCGAGCGCCGGGCCGCTCTCGAGCCGGGCCTTGAGCGACCCCCCGTCGAGGAGCTCCATGACCAGGTAGAGCCGCCGCCCCCACAGCCCGGCCTCATAGGTGCGCACCAGGTTAGGGTGCCCCTCCTGCCCGGCCAGCGCCTCCCGCCGGAAGCGCTCGAGCTGCCCGCCGGTGACCTCCCCGCTCAGGACCTTCAGCGCCACCCGCCGCCGCAGCAGCGTGTCGTCGGCCCGGTACACCGCCCCCATCCCGCCCGCGCCGAGCAGCCCGTCGACCCGGTACCGGCCGGCCACCACCACCCCCGGGACGAGGAAGCTCCCCCCCTCGCTCCCGTCGCAGGTGGGGGTGCGGTCGCCCCCGCCCGCCAGCCCCTCGGTCACGCCCCCCTCGTCGTCCACGGCCACGCGCCGGCGACGGTAGCACGGCGCGACCTCCCCGCTCCACGCGAAAGCGCCCGTCCCGCATCCGGAACTGACCTCGACGTGTACAACCCCTCGCGTCCCGAAAGCGGAACCGGACGCTCGCCCGACCGTCGTCGCCCGTGGCACGGCGCTTGCCTCCGGAAGCCACCCAGGAAGGCATGTGGCGGGCGAACGACGCGACCCGACGCCGGGTGTCACGGTCCACCGCGCGGAACGCCCGCTCATGGCCGATGAACGCTCGAACGGCTGGAGGTTGCCAATGGAAGGCGAAACCCCGACTGCCCCGCATCCGGACTGGAGTCTGAGTCAGGAACGCGAGTTCCTGGAGACCCTACTGGGGCAGCGCTTCAACTTCCTGCTGGTGTTCTTCTCGCTGGTGATCATGGCAGCGTTGACCGCTGAGACCCAGGCGGGAACGACTGCAACCTTCGCGCTTGGGACGGTAGTGAGCCTCCTGGCTTCCTTCCCAATCGCACGCGCGCAGCTCAAGCTTGACCTCGTGCTGAGGAGGCTCGAGGGAAACCACCCCGCGCGGCAGACGGACGAGTGGGCGCAAACGGACAAGAGCACTGCACCCCCGTTCATCTGCATCCTCGCAGGCGGAAGCAGCCGCCGGATGATCGGGTACTGGATTCCCCTCGTGTGCTGGTTGTCGCTTGGCTTCGGCGCGCTGCTCTCTGTCCTCGGCTGCTTCGGGGACCGGGGTTGACCGGAGCGAGATTGCTGCGCGATTCGAAGAGGCCACCGAACCGGCGCCAGGACGAAGACGGCGATGTTGGGAGAACGAAGGAAAGGAGTGGCGTGGAATGGGCATGACCGCGATGACCCGCCGAGCAGCGCCAGACGCCCCTGGGTTCCTGACAGGCAACGCGTGTCTGGCGGTGCTTCTAATGACGATGCTAGCGCTCGTCCCGGGAACGACAGGCAGGTCTGACCAGGGGCTCACCAACAAGGACATCATTGACCTCCAGGCTTCTGGCATGAGCGAGGCGGTCATTGTCGCCTCGATCGACGCTGCGGAAGCCGTGGACTTCTCGACCACGCCGGCGGACCTGATCGAGCTGAGAGACGCCGGCGTGAGCGACGCGGTGATCCTGGCGATGGTGAAGCGGTCAGCTGCAACACACGCTGCGACCGCAGGCACGGCAACGGCGGGCGGAGGTGAGGCCACGGGCACCCCCTCCGAGGCGAGGCCAGCCACAGCCGAGTACACCATACAGCCAGGAGACAGTGCCTACGACAGGCTCGACATCGGCGACAAGGAGCAGCGCATTATTGCGACGATGTCGGAGAGCCACGCGTTCTTCGCCCTCCTCGTGAACGGTCAGTGGGTCGCGTTCAACAAGAAGCTGACGAACCTCGGCCTCTACCCACCGGAAGAGGTCGGGTTGGTGGAGGTCGCCGGTGCCCGCCTGAACCGTGAAGGAGAGCTGTACAGGAACATCTTGACTCTGCGGGCCGGCCCTGTCGGCGAGGTCCGGGTTCAACCGCTTCTGCTTCTGTACAACCGAACTAAGTCCACCATGTCGGGCCCGGCTTACGTCACCACATCCTGCTCTGCCCCGCAGGAGCTGACGCTGTCGGTTGAGCCCGGCGACAAGGTGGAGATCCGGTTCGTGTCCGAGGTTCTACAGAAGCGCAATGTCTTCCTGTTCCGACCTGGGAAGATTCGGCAGGTCTTCGAGTACGCTGTGAACGGCAATGTGGTCCGAACGCTGGATTCCTCCGAGTTCTCCCCAGTGCCACCGCCACCCGGCGAGGACGTCTTCCGTCACTACGGCCTGCTCTGAGGGGTGGCGTGAGGGGAGGCTTCGCAGGATTCGTCCGGACACGCGAACCCCGCTCGGCATGGCGGTGTGGCTGACAGCTTCGGCACCAACGGCCACTTCCGAGCGCCACCGACGGAAGTGAACCCATCGCGGGTGAGTTCATCTGCTGAGGGCACCCGTGCGTCATTGCTGGAACGGTTGCCACCGCCGCGGCCGCCTGACCACCCCAGCGCTCGGAATAGGGATGAACGGGGTGTTGCAGGACGCTCAGTCAGCAGTGCGGACCAGGCGGCAGCCAATCGACGCATCGCGGGTTCCGGGACCCTCCGCAGCTCGCTCTGCAGCTCGACAGAAGCCTGCAGGGGACCGCCAGCTCCCTCCCCGGACGACTCGCTCGGTGCCCTGAGCCGGCCCACTGGGGTCGATGGTGTCTGTCCTAGGGTACGGGGCGTACCAATCCCAACACCACTCCCAGACGTTCCCTAGCAGGTCGCTGAGCCCCCATGGGTTCTCGCCCATTGCGCCCACCGGATGGGTGCCACACTTGCGAGCGCGCTGTGACCTGCCGCGCCAATCCGAGCAGCCCAGCCCGCCGGCATAGCGGACGCCACTGTTGCCCCCGTACCAGGCAATCAGGTCGAGCTCCGGGCTTGAGTTCAGCGCGGCGACGGTCAGGGGCCCTGAGTACAGGGGAGTTGCAGTACCGGCTCGGGCAGCCCACTCCCACTCTGCCTCCGTGGGCAGGCGGAAACCCGGGCATGCCGGTGTCGCCAACGCCACACCCGGAGCGGTGTCCCGGTAGCACTCCTCGAGGCCGAGCCGTCGGGACAAGGCGTTGGCGAGCTGGAGGCACTCGCTCCAAGAGACCGTCTCGACCGGGCAGTCATCGCCGCACGCCTGGAACGACCACGGGTTGCTGCCCATCAACGTCCGCCACTGCTGCTGGGTGACCTCCGTCTCGGACACCCACACGCCACGCGTCAGGGTCACTCGGTGCTGCTCCTCGTCTTGGTCCCTGACCGACTCGCCGCCCGGGCTTCCCATCAGGAACTCCCCCGCCGGAGCATAGCGGAACCGGAAACCCAAGTTCTCGATGGCCCATAGCTCGCCCGGTGTCGGCGTGATGCTGGCAAACCGTTCCGCGAGCCCTGGGAAGCCCGGGGCGACCGCACGTGCCTCCTGCCACGCGTCCCGCGCGGCCCTGCGGTCGCCCGCGGCGAGATGGCGATCGCCTTGAGCGACGAGCGCCTCCAACCGCGCCTGTCTCGCCGCCGGCTCGCACTCGCCAACACGCGCTCGCAGGCTTGGTGCAGGATCCGCCGGCAGGATCGCAGATGCTGCTCGACACGCCGCCGCGGCCTCCTCGAACCGCGCACCCGCGACCGCTCGCTCGGCCTCGCCCAGCTTCCCGTCCAGGGCCTGGCCGACGAGGACGTCGCTGGGGTTTACCTCCGCGATCCTCCTGAGCCAATCGGCGGCTTGGTCCCAGTCGCCCTGGTCGAGGAGGGTCCTGGCCATCTCGCGGTAGTACGGGACTTTCAATCGCTCGCCGGCGAACCACTCCTCTTTCTCTCTGCTTCTTCGTGCCTGCTCTTCGGCCCGCCTCCTCGCCTCCTGAGCCTCCGACCTCGCCTGGTCCCCCCTCCGGTGCGCCTGCACGGCGCGCTCGCCGGCCTCCCGGTTGCCTGGGTCCAGCTGGGCAAGCTGACCATACAACCGAGCCGCCGCCTCCCAATCCTGCCGGTCCCACGCCGCGTTTCCTTGACGCAGGAGCTCGAGCGGTTCCACGGGGATGACGGGGGTAGGGCTGGGCATCGCCACTCGCGGCGACGGCGAAGGCCGCACCGGCGCCTCGGTGACAGTAGGCCGGGGCGTTGGTCGCTCGAGCGGCTGGTCGAACACCACCTCGTTGCCGCGGGCCAGGGGCACGTTGCCGGCGGTGCGGTCGGCGTCGCTGTCGCGGTCCCGCACCGCGGTCACTCGAAAGGTGGCGATCTCCTCGACCGTGGTCCGCCCACCGACCGTGTACGGCGCCAGCACCCGGCCGGTCATGCCCTCGCGCACGCCGTCGCGAGCGCCGACCGAGACCGTGAAACCCGCCGTCGACACGGCGGTGACCGCGGCGTTCTCGCCGCTCGGCGAAGCTGTCACTGCGAGGAGCGTCAGAGCCCAGCACATCGGCCTGGCCGCCTCCGTCACGAGCCTCGAGCCGTGGAACCGCATGCCCGCCCCCCTCTCTACGGCCCCCAGTCCGCCATCCACTCGCCGCGGTCGAGCTCGAAGCGCATCCCCTCGCGGGCGACCACGCTGCCGTACAGCTCCCGGACCTCTACCGTGCTCTCGCCGGGCAGGGTCGCGACGACGACGCCGAGGCCTTCGGGCGTGCCGGCGGAGCCGAGGTGGACGGTCATGCCGCGCCGAACCCCGTGCCGAGAGTCGCGGTCGACCGCCAGGTACCCGCCGCTGACCCGGGTGACCCGGCCGCGCCAGGGTACCTGCCCCTCCCCCACGACCAGGGTGGGGGTGACCTCCCGCCCCCACTCCCCGGCCCGCGGCGCAGTGCCGCTGAGCCCCGCGGCCACGGTGTAGACCCCGGCCGCCTCGGCGGGCACCGCCACCGCCGGGGCCGACCAGCTCTTGGTACCGGGTTCATCTTTACAAAGCTCCGAGCCAGACAGCAGACTCCCGACAACTCCGACAACGTCGGACCTGGTACCCACGCGACGGAGAGGGTCCCTGCTCACCTCAGAATGAACTCCTCGATCGGGCCCCCGTAACTCTCGGGTGTGAGGAACCCGGGGGTCTCGCCGCGGCGCTCGACCATGAATGAGCACTCCACCGACGCCTCGTACATGTCGGTCACCGAATTGCGCGATAGGACGCGACCGCTCGAGTCAGCGTAACCCTCGACCGCCTCAATCGGCGAGAGCTGCCCGAGGCGATGCGTGAGCATCAAGCGGTACTTCGTTCCGGGCTCGAGGTCCAGGTACAGATCCTCTACGGTCTCGCGATCGCACGCCCTGGTCCTCGACTCCAGGCGGTCCGTGCCGTCGCCGCGATGACCCGGAGGATTCATGCGAAGCCGATACCACAGGGTGACCTTGACCGGTCCCGCGGGAACCTCGATCGACAAGGGCTCCCGGCTGGTCACCAACTGGCTTGACGACTGATCGTCGTTCAGAGAAACGCCGTAGAGCGACTGGTCCAAGCCCGGATTGCCGCCGATTCTACTGAGTTCCTCGTCACCGATCGCGTCTCCTGGAGCCACCTCCAGCAGCGCCGGGAGCCTCTTCCTCAACGCCGTGAGGTTGACGATGGCCTTGTGGTGAACGAAATCCGCGCGAATGTCGAGGACCTGGTTCAGCCCGATCTCAACGTTCCCCCTGAGAGTCGTTCCGTCGACCTGCATCGCGATCGGGTGCCGTCCGATAGGAACCGCAGCGAGCTCGAGCAGGGGCTGCTCCTTCTCGATCTGACGGCCCTGGAAGAAGACCGTGCATCGGATGGGGTCGGATTGGACCCGAAGGCATCCCGTGGGCAGGTTGACTTCGGGCCCTGTAGCCTGACCTCCGATTGCTTCGCACCAGGACACGAATGCCCACGCGATGACGATGACTGCAACGCGATGCCCTCTCGAAGCTGCCATGATCTCCTCCTCCCTGGGCATGACCTTGCCGGCGCTGCCCGTGACAAACCTGGTTGCCCACCCTGATCCCCTCACGCAGAGCCCACCCTTGTGCGGCGAATCCGAGGACATGCTCCCGCGCAGGCCCACACGTGTCAGCCACCATCGCCTGCGCACCGGAAGCCCACGTTGTCTCCGGAGGCGCTCGGCTCCGCCCCGTCGCGAGCAGAGCACGTGAGTTCCCGATCGCCGCTGTCCCATGCGCCACCACGGAACACACGAAGGGTGCCCGAAGGGGGACCGGTCGGGTCAACTGACGGCGAGGATCGGTAGTAAGCCTCGTCCAGCCAGTCTGCACACCACTCGCTGACGTTACCGGCCATGTGGTACAGCCCAAACCCATTGGGCTCGAGGGAGACGACTGGCGCCGCACCCGGCCATATATCCAAGCATGACACGCTTCTCTTGCACACGATGTTACCCCAGTTGGCGGTGGCGTGCCCGATGCCTTGGCCCCACGGGTACACCGCGTCGGCGAGAGTTCCGCGAGCGGCGCGCTCCCACTCGGCTTCAGTGGGAAGCCGTCCCCCGACCCATGCGCAGTACGCCGCGCCGTCGGCCCAGCTTCCCCTCAGCACCGGCTCGTCGTCATTCTGGGGAATCCCCGCTGGTGACAGGGGCCGCCGTCCAGTAGCCTTGGTGAAGCTCCGGTACTGCGCCACGCTCACCTCAGTGGTCATGAGCCAGTAGTCGCGCGTGAGCTTGACCTCGTGTCGCGGCTGCTCGTTGGGCAGGCACTTGGGATCCGCGGGGACGCAGCCCATGAGGAACGTGCCCGATGGAATGTACGCCCACACGGCGCCGACCCGCGCGTCCCGAGCGAGCGGGGCGTGGTGTCGGCGCGCCGCTTCCCGCCGCTGCAGGTCCGACAACGAGAAGTTCAGCGGGTCGATGTTGGGCACCGGCTGGAACCCCTCCGGCAGCGGAAACACTCGCCGGCGAAGGGCCTCGACGCGGCCCCTCAGAGTCTGGGGAATGGCCAGGCCGTCGAGCCGGCGCCACTGCTCCATCGCGCCCTCGAGGTCATCCGCCGCCAGACAGGATTCCGCGACTGCCAGGGTCTGGAGGAGCGCAGCGTCGCGGTACCCGGGGTCGATCGCTGCCACCTGGCCGTAGTACCAGGCGGCAACGCCCCACTCGGCGGCCGCGGCAAGGCTGTTGCCCTTGTCGACCAGGTAGTCCGCGTTCGACGCGGCGAGAGCCCGTTTCCGCTCCGAGGACGCCCGGATCTCGGCCAGCGCCACCCGGGCGGCATCCAGGCGTTGCCGCGCGACGAGGTCAGCTGGCACCTGGTCGACCAGCGCCCCGCAGACGGCCTCTGCGTCCTCCCACCGCGCCTCCCGGGACGCCGCCTCGCACCGCGCGTCCAGCTGCCTGGGGTCGGCAGGCGGGCTCCGGGTCGGCGTTGCGCGGGATCCAGCAGGGATTGCGGTCAGTGTTCGCACCGGCAGGGGCTGATCGAATCGGGCCTCCTGGCCCGGCGCGAGCGAGATGTTGCCTCCCGTTCGCTCGGCGTCGCAGTCGTGCTGGCGCACCGACGTGACCCGGAAGGTCGCAATCTCCTCGACGGTAGTCTTCCCCCCGACAGTGTAGGGCGCCAGAACGCGCCCGGTCATCCCCTCGCGCACGCCGTCCGCGGCACCGAGCGAGAGCGTCAGACGTCCGCCCGACAGCGCGATCACGCTGCCATCCCCCGCAGCCGCCAACCCGGCCACCGCGAACGTCATCACTAGGCCCAACAGTCGTGTCGTGGCCATCGCAACCCCCTTCGCACCCTTGATACCCTCGACGCCCTGGAATCCCCTCACCCTCCCGGCCTCCTGTCCGCCATCCACTCGCCGCGGTCGAGCTCGACACGCATCCCCTCGCGGGCGACCACGCTGCCGTACAGCTCCCGGACCTCTACCGTGC
>CAYTJW010000206.1:0-7956 GCA_964438135.1 uncultured Thermoanaerobaculia bacterium | reverse complement strand
GCTCGCGGGCGAGCTCGCGGTTGGCAGCTGAGGGCACCCCGGGGGACCCCGGGCCGCTCCCGGCCGCTCCTCGCGGCCACCCGGCGCCGGGGGCGGTGCGCGGCTCCCGGCGAGCGTTTGGCGGCCGCTCGCGGGCCTCAGCGGAACGAGGCGACGGCCTCCTCCTCGTCGTCGAAGACGTCGAAGACCGTGATGAGCTGGGTCACCTGGAGGATGTCGTTGATCTTCGGTGACAGACGCAGGAGCCGGAGCTGGCCCCCGCGCTTGGTGACGGTGGTGTAGCAGGCGACCATCTCGCCGATGCCGGAGGAGTCGATCGCCGAGACCCCGGCGAGGTCGAGCAAGATCCGGCTCTTGCCTTCGTCGAGCGCCGCGCCCACCAGCTCGCGCAGCTTCACGTCGCCGGTGCCGATGGTGATCTTGCCCTGCAGCTCCAGGATGCGCACGTCCCCACGGTCACGAATCTGGCTCTTCATCGTCGGCTCTCCCTGTCTTTGGCTGCAAACACCGAACCATGGTGAGGCAGGTGCCGCCTCTCGGCGCCCGACTGAACTCGACCCGGTTCATGAACTGACGGATGTAGAAGATCCCCCGCCCACTCGGACGGAGCAGGTTCTCGGGGCTGGTCGGGTCGGGGACCGCGGCCAGGTCGAAACCCTCGCCCTCGTCCTCGACACGCATGGTCACGGTGCGGTCGCGGATCGACAGCTCGACCCTCACCTTGCGCACCGGGTCCTGGCGGTTGCCGTGGCGGATCGCGTTGGCCAGCGCCTCGCGCAGGGCGGTCACCAGCCAGTACTCGTCCTCGCCCCCGCAGCCGGCCTGGACACAGAGGTCGAGCAGCGTCCGCTCGGCCACCTCGATGCTCTCGAACCGGCTGGCGAGGATGAGGTGGGCCTCGAGGTCGGGGTCGGGCTGGGACGAGGCCGTCATGGTAGGGGCGATTATACCAGCGTCGGTGCGGCCCGGCGGGTGGGCCCGGCGCAGGGGAGCCGGTCAGTCGTAGACCGGACCGTCCGGCTCGTCGTCGTCGTCGTCGGCCGGCTCAACCATGCGCAGGATCCACTCGTGGAAGGTCGGCTCGGCGGCCTCCACCGGCAGGGCCATGACCTCCGGCAGCTCGTAGGAGTGGAGCTCGCGGATCGCCTCGCTGACTCGGCCGAACAACCGCCGCGGCGTCTTCACCAGCAGCAGGTACTCGGTGTCCTCGCAGACCTTGCCCTTCCAGCGGTAGATCGACCGCAGGCAGGGGACGATGTTGATGCAGGAGGCCAGCCTGCGGGCGAGGAGCTCCTCCGAGAGCTCCACCGCTTGCTGCTCGGTGCCGACCGACGTCACCATCACCGCGATCGGTTCCAGCTCGCTCATGCCAGCACGCTATCGGATTCCGGGCCGGCCCGTCAAGGAGCCGGCGCCGCGGCCGGGGTGCCTCAGTACCGCCGCAGCAGACCGACCACCACGCCCTGCACCCGCAGCTCGGCGGCATGCACCAGCAGGGCCGCGAAGGCGGGGTTGGCCGGCTGCAGCCGGACCACGCCCGGGGCGTGGCGGTAGAAGCGCTTGAGCGTCACCTCCCCGCCGACCAGGGCCACGACCATGTCGCCGTCCCGTGCCGCCTCGCGCCGCTGCACCACCACCACGTCGTTGTCGTGGATGCCGTCGCCGACCATGGAGTCGCCCCGCACCCGGAGGGCGAAGTGCTCCCCGCCGCGGAGCAGGGTCGGCGGCACGGCCAGGCTCTCCGGGTCGGCCAAGACCTCGACCGGCGAGCCGGCCGCCACCGCCCCGAGCAGCGGCACCTCGGCCAGGGGGGAGGCGGCGCCGCTCGCCAGGCTCAAGCCCCGTTTCTGGTGCTTGTCCCGTCGCAGCAAGCCCTTGGCCTCGAGTCGGAGGAGGTGCTTCTGGGCGGTGGCGGTGCTCCTCAGGCCGAACTCGGCGGCGATCTCGCGCAGGGTCGGGGCGACGCCCCGGGACGCCAGGGTGCGCTCGACGAACGCCAGGATGTCGCGTTGCCGCTCGGTGAGGGTGGGCACCGTTCCGTTCCGCCGCCCCCACTCTAGGCGAACAGGAGGCGTAAAGCAAGGGGCGCTCGACCTGGAGCGCGAGGGAAACGGGTGCGGCAGGTGCCGGGAAGGGGGACTGGTCGGGGCGAGTGGATTTGAACCACCGACCACACGGTCCCGAACCGTGTGCTCTACCAGTCTGAGCTACGCCCCGACGGGCCGAGGGAGTCTAGCGCATCGCGAACCCGGACGCAAGAGCCCGGCCCGGCCGCGCGAACGGTCAGCGGCGCGCCCTCTCGGCCACCCGCAGCCGGGTCTCGGCGAGCCGCAGTCGCGCCGAGAGCCCGTCCAGCTCCTCCGCGCTGGCCGTGCGCATCGCCGCCTCGACCGCGACCCGCTCGGCCCGCGCCGCGGCGACGTCGACCTCGTCGGCGCGCTCCACCGAGTCGGCCAGCACGGTCACCCGGTCCGGCAGGACCTCGGCGAACCCGCCGGCGACGGCCAGCGTCTCGCGCGTGCCGCGGCTGCGGTAGGTCAGCTCGCCGGTCGAGAGGGCGGCGAGGAGCGGCGTGTGCCCCGGCAGGACCCCCAGCTCGCCCAGGGCTCCCGGCAGCTGGACCTCGTCCACCGTCTCGTCCACCACCGCGCGGCCCGGCGTCACCACCTGCAGGAGGAGGGCCGCGGCCACCTCACACCTCCTGCTTCAGTCGCTCGGCCTTCTCGATCGCCTCCTCGATGGTGCCGACGTAGAGGAAGGCCTGCTCCGGCAGGTGGTCGAGCTCGCCGGCGCTGAGCATCTTGAATCCCCGCACGGTGTCGGCGACCTTGACGTAGCGGCCCTTGAAGCCGGTGAACCGCTCGCCGACGTGGAACGGTTGCGACAGGAAGCGCTGGATCTTGCGCGCCCGCGCCACCGCCAGCTTGTCCTCCTCCGACAGCTCGTCGATGCCCAGGATCGCGATGATGTCCTGCAGGTCCTTGTAGCGCTGCAGGATCCTCTGCACCTCGCGGGCCACCATGTAGTGCTCCTCGCCGACCACGGCCGGGTCCAGGATGCGCGACGTCGAGGCGAGGGGGTCGACCGCCGGGTAGATGCCGAGCTCGGAGATCTGTCGCGACAGGACCGTGGTGGCGTCGAGGTGGGCGAAGGCGGTGGCCGGCGCCGGGTCGGTGAGGTCGTCGGCCGGCACGTAGATCGCCTGCACCGAGGTGATGGAGCCCTTCTTGGTCGAGGTGATGCGCTCCTGCAGCTCGCCCATCTCGGTGGCGAGGTTGGGCTGGTAGCCGACCGCCGACGGCATCCGCCCGAGCAGCGCCGAAACCTCGGACCCGGCCTGGGTGAAGCGGAAGATGTTGTCGATGAACAGGAGCACGTCCGCCCCCTCGCTGTCGCGGAAGTGCTCGGCCACGGTCAGGCCGGTCAGGCCGACCCGCAGCCGGGCCCCGGGGGGCTCGGTCATCTGGCCGTAGATCAGCGACGCCTTGGACTTGCGCCAGTCGTCGGGGTCGATGACCCCGGCCTCGGTCATCTCCAACCAGAGGTCGTTGCCCTCGCGGGTGCGCTCGCCGACCCCGGAGAAGACCGAGAAGCCGCCGTGCTGGAGGGCGACGTTGTTGATCAGCTCCATGATGATCACGGTCTTGCCGACGCCGGCGCCGCCGAACAGGCCGGTCTTGCCCCCCTTCGAGTAGGGCTCGAGGAGGTCGATGACCTTGATGCCGGTCTCGAACATCTCGACCTCGGTCGACTGCTCGCTGAGCGGCGGCGCGGCGCGGTGGATGGGCAGGCGGAGCTCGGCCTCGACCGGTCCCCTGCCGTCGACCGGCTCGCCGATGACGTTCAGCACCCGCCCGAGCGTGGTGCGCCCGACCGGGACCGAGATCGGCTGCCCGAGGTCGACCGCCCGCATGCCCCGCACCATGCCGTCGGTCGGCTGCAGGGCGATGCACCGGGCGCGGCTCTCGCCGAGGTGCTGGGCGACCTCGACGATGACGTCGATCGGCACCACCCCCTTCTCGCCCCGGTCGACGATGTGGACCGCGTTGTAGATGGTCGGCAGGTGCTGGCTCGGGAACTCCACGTCCACGACCGGGCCGATGACCTGTACCACGCGCCCTTCGACCTGCTGGCTCATCCTCAGGGTCCCCCCGTCAGGCTCCCAGCGCCTGCGCGCCGGAGACGATCTCGATCAGCTCCTTGGTGATGACGGCCTGCCGCGTGCGGTTGTAGAGCAGGGTCAGGCTGTCGATCATCTCGCTCGCGTTCCTGGTCGCCGCGTCCATCGCCGTCATCCGCGCCGCCTGCTCGGCCGCGGCCGAGTCGTAGAGAGAGCGCGCCACCTGGACCTCGATGTGGCGCGGCAGCAGCTCGTCGAGCAGGGCCGCCGGCCCCGGCTCGTACAGGTAGTCGACCCGGGCGGAGCCGCTCGCGACCTCGGCCGTCGGCGGCTGGATCGGCAGCAGGCGCTCGAGGCGGGTCTCGTGGCGGATCAGGCTCAGGAAGCGGTTGTAGAGCAGCCACACCTCGTCCACCCGGCCGCTGGTGAACGCCTCGACCGCCAGCCGCGCCAGCCGCGGCCCGGCCTCGGGCTCGACCTTCGACATCGTCTCCCGCTCCTCGTGCACCACCCGGAAGGGCCGGCTCCGGAAGAAGTCGGAGGCCTTGCGGCCGATCAGCACCAGCTCGACCTCGGGCCAGCGCCCGAGGCGAAGCTCCCGCTCGGCGTAGCGCAGCAGGTTGGCGTTGAAGGACCCACACAGCCCCTTGTCCGAGGTCACCACCACCAGCCACGTCCGCCGGCCCTGGCGCTGCTCCAGCAGGGGGTGGCTGTGCTCGGTGCGCGCGGCGACCTCGGCGAGCACCCGCCCGAAGGTGTCGGCATACGGCCGCATGGCCGTGATGCGCTGCTGGGCTCGGCGCAGCTTTGCGGCAGCGACCATCTTCATGGCCTTGGTGATCTGCTGCGTCCCCTTGACGGAGCGGATGCGTCGCCTCAGGTCCCTGGTGCTAGGCAAGGCCCGCCTCCGGGTGCTCCTGGAGGAACCGTTCGACCGCCTGCCGGCAGAGCTCGGTCAGCTCCCGCGCGGTCTGCTCGTCGAGCGTGCCGGACTCGACGACCCGCGCCAGCGTCGCCGCCCCTTCCTGCCGGGCGTGGCGGTGGAGGGCGAGCTCGCAGGCCCGCACGGCCGACACCTTGAGCCGGTCGAGGTGGCCCTTGGTGCCGGCGAAGATCGACACGACCTGCAGCTCGACCGGGAGGGGCTGGTACTGCCCCTGCTTGAGGATCTCCATCAGGCGCTCGCCGCGGGCGAGCTGGCGCTGGGTCGCCTTGTCGAGGTCGGAGCCAAACTGGGCGAAGGCGGCGAGCTCCCGGTACTGGGCGAGGTCGAGGCGGAGCGAGCCGGCGATCGACTTCATGGCCTTGATCTGGGCGTTGCCGCCGACCCGGCTGACCGACAGGCCGACGTTGACCGCCGGCCGCTGGCCGCCGTAGAAGAGGTCCCCCTCGAGGTAGATCTGGCCATCGGTGATGGAGATGACGTTGGTCGGGATGTAGGCCGAGACGTCGCCCATCTGGGTCTCGATCACCGGCAGCGCGGTCAGGCTGCCGCCGCCGTTGGCGTCGTTGAGCTTGGCCGCGCGCTCGAGCAGGCGGGAGTGGAGGTAGAAGACGTCGCCCGGGAAGGCCTCGCGTCCCGGCGGCCGGCGCAGCAGCAGGGAGATCTCGCGGTAGGCCTGGGCGTGCTTGGTGAGGTCGTCGTAGAAGCAGACCGCGTGGCCGCCGTGGTCCATGAAGTACTCGCCCACGGCGCAGCCGGCGTAGGGGGCGAGGTACTGCAGCGGCGCCGGCTCGGAGGCGGTCGCCGAGACCACGACCGTGTGCTCCATCGCGGAGTGCCGCTCGAGGGTGGCGACGACCTGCGCCACGGTCGACTTCTTCTGGCCGATGGCGACGTAGACGCAGATGTTGCCGGTGCCCTTCTGGTTGAGGATGGCGTCGAGGATGATCGCCGTCTTGCCGGTCTGGCGGTCGCCGATGATCAGCTCGCGCTGGCCGCGGCCGATCGGGATCATCGAGTCGATAGCCTTGATGCCGGTCTGCATCGGCTCCTTCACCGGCTGCCGGGCGACCACGCCGGGGGCGATGCGCTCGAGGGGGTTGAACTCGGTGGCGGCGATCGGCCCCTTGCCGTCGAGGGGGAGCCCGAGCGGGTCGACCACCCGGCCCACGAGCGCCTCGCCGACCGGGACGCTCAAGATGCGCTTGGTGCGCTTGACCTGGTCCCCTTCGCTCACGGCGTGGTACTCGCCCATGAGCACGCAGCCGACGTTGTCCTCCTCGAGGTTGAGGGCGAGGCCGTAGACCCCGTGCGGGAGCTCGAGCAGCTCGCCGGCCATGACGTCGTCGAGGCCGTAGACCCGGCCGATGCCGTCGCCGACCGAAATGACGGTGCCGACCTCGGACATGTCGATGGTGGTCTCGTGCCCCTCGATCTGGCGGCGGATGATGTCGGCGATCTCGGCTGCCTTGATCTGCATGGCTGTCCCTCTTCTCCCACTCCGCTCGCGCCGCGCCCGCGGGCGCGGCGGCGCCCTAGCGACGGGCGGTGGCCCGGGTCAGCTGCGCGAGCTGGCCGGCCACCGAGCCGTCAAAGACCTTCGACCCGACCTGGACCCGGAAACCGGCGATCAGGGACGGGTTGTCGACGAACTGCGCCACCACCTCGCCGCCGACCAGGCCCTCGAGCGTCGCGACCAGCGCCTTGCGCTGCTTCGGGGCGAGCGCGCCCACGGTCTCCACCCGGGTGCGGGTGCGACCACTGGCCCGGTCGACCAGCTCGCGATAGGCCGCGGCGATGTCGCCGACCTGCTCCAGGCGGTAGTGACGCTGGACGACGTGGGCGAGCCGACGCGTCGGCCCCCCCACCCCGAGGTGGTCGAGCACCTGGTCGAGGATCTCCTGCTTGCGCTCGGGCACGACCGTCGGCGTCACCATGACACGCACCAGCGCCGGCACCTGGGCCACGGCCGCGGCCAGGAGGTCGAGCTCCGCCGCCACCTCCTCGGCCCGCTCGGGGCACTCCGCGCGCACCACCTGGTTGAGCGCCTTGGCGTATGGGACGGCCCGGAAGCGCGCCATGCTCAGCTCCTCCCGCCCAGCGAGCCGAGGGCGTCGAGGCTGCGCTCGAACACCCGCCGACGGTCCTCCGCGTCGACCTCCCGCTCGAGCAGATCGCGCGCCAGGGACGCGGTCAGGGCCGCCGCATCCGCCGCCAGGGCCTGGCGGGTCTCGGCCCCCTTGCGGTCGATCTCCTCCTCCACCCGGCGCAGGAACCGCTGGGTCTCGGCCTCGGCCTGCTCGGCGATGCGGTCGGCCTCCGCCCGCCCCTCCCGCTCGGCCCGGCGCTCGAGCTCCGCCACCTCGCGCTCGACCTCCTCCAGGCGACGCAGGACGACGGCGCGCGCCTGCTCCGCCTCCTCGACCTTGCGGCGGGCCGCCTCCAGCTCGGCGGCGATGCCCTCCCGCCGCGACTCCAGGAATCGGCCCATCGGCCGGCCGACCAGGCGGTAGAGCACGAACAGGAACACGCCCAGGTTGAGGGGCAGCCACAGCGCGTTCGGGATCCCCAGGGTCGTGCTGCCGGCCTCGCCGGCCCAGGCGGTGGCGGCGACCAGGCAGAGCACGACCGGCAGCGCCCACCTCATGGCCCGACCTCCCGTCCCAGGAGCCGCCCGGCCAGCTGCCGGGCGAGCTCGACGGCGCGCGGCTCGAGCTCGGCGCGGGCCGCCGCCGCCTCGACCTGGAGGGTGCGGACGGCGCCGTCTGATTCCATGATCGAGAGGCGGCGCCCACTGTGCTCTGCGGTGATCAGGCGGCCCTTGCGATCCAGGCAGTTGCCGTTTGCGTTGTTGCTTGGCTTGCGGAAGGTGACCAGTTCATCCCCGACGGAC
>CAYTJW010000205.1:0-7985 GCA_964438135.1 uncultured Thermoanaerobaculia bacterium | reverse complement strand
GGCCAGGCCGAGCCCGCGCCCGGCGAACCGGGTGGTGAAGAACGGGTCGAAGATCCGCGCCAGGTCGCCCGCCCGGATGCCGCCGCCGGAGTCGGCGACCTCGAGACACACCCGCTCCCGCCCCGACGGGATGGCGCCGAGCTCGAGGTCCGCCCGGAAGGCGTCGGCGGCGGGGCGGGAGAACGTCCTCACCTCGATCCGGCCCGCCCGGTCGCCGATCGCCTCGGCGGCGTTCATGACCAGGTTCATGACCACCTGCCGCAGCATGGCGGGGTCCGCCTCCACCGCGGGCAGCCGGTCGGCGAGGGCGAGGGCGAGCGCCACCTTCTTCGGGATCGAGGCGCCCAGCAGCTGGTCGATCTCCCGCACCGCGGCCGACAGGTCGACCGGCTCCGGGGCGACGGTCCCGCGGCCGGCGTACGCGAGCATCTGCCGGGTGAGCTGGGCGGCGTGCTCGCCGGCGGCCTGGATCTGCTCGACGAGCTGACGCGCGCTCCCCTCCCGAAGCTCGGCGAGCGCCAGGTCGGCGTTGCCGAGGATCGCCGTCAGCAGGTTGTTGAAGTCGTGGGCGATGCCGCCGGCGAGGACGCCCAGGCTCTCGACCCGCCTCGCCTGCTGGACCTCGGCCTCCTCGCGCCGGCGCTGGGTGACGTCGTGGGCGACGCCGCGAAAGCCGCGGAACGCCCCGGCCGCGTCGACCATCGGCACGCCGCTGATCGACAGGCAGACCCGGCGCCCGTCCCGGTGCAGGTGCCAGATCTCCAGGTCCCGGAAGGGCCGCGGGCGACGACGGAGCTCCTCCTCGGCCGCCCGGTCCCGGTCGCGGTCCTCGGGCGCACAGGTGTCCCAGGGCGTGCGGCCGATCATCTCCGCCGCCGTGAAGCCGAGCAGGCCCTCCACCTGCGGCGCGGCGTAGGTGAGCCGCCCCTCGGCGTCCACCTCCCACACCCAGTCGCCGAGGCTCTGGACGATGTCGCGGAAGCGCTGCTCGCTCTCGCGCAGGGCCTCCTCCGCCCGGCGCCGGGCGTCGATCTCGGTCGCCACCAGGATCACCCCGCCGTCGGGCCTCGACGACGCTGTCGGCGCGACGCTGACCTGGAACCAGAAGGGGCTGCCGTCGGGCGCCGCGACCGCGAACTCACCCGCCGCCGGCCGGCCGCTGGCGACCGCCGCCTCGAGCATGGCTCGCCCCCGCTCGCGGCAGTCGGGGTGCAGGAACCCGACCACGTCCCGGCCGAGGTACTCGGTCGTGGGCCGGCCGGTGACGGTGCGGTTGACCGACAGCACCGTCCCGTCCCGGTCCAGGGTCATGATGACGACCGGGGCGCTCTCGGCCAGGGTGCGCCACTTCTCCTCCGAGGCGCGCAGCTCGTCCTCGGCGCGGAGGCGGGCGGTGATGTCCACCACCCAGCCGAGCAGCCGCTCCTCGCCCCCGGTCGTGAGGCTCGAGACCGACAGCAGCACGGTGACCAGGCCGCCGTCCCTGCGGCGCAGCGTCACCGGGCGCGGCCCCCAGCGCGCGGACGCCGCCACCTCCCGGACCAGCTCGTCGCGCTGATCGGTCACCGTCCAGAGGCGGAGCTCGTGGCTCGTCCGACCGACGACCTCGTCGCGCTCGAAGCCGAGGATGCGCAGGTACTCGTCGTTGATGTCGATGATGCGGCCGTCGTGCAGGGTCGACAACGAGATGCCGACCGGGCTGGCGCGGAGGGCCTCCAGGAGCCGACGTTCGAACGCCTCGAGGGCGTCGCACCGCGGTCGCTCCTCGATCGGCGCCGCTCCGGGCGAGCCCGGCGCGACGGGGGGGGGCGGTTGACCGGTGTTCGCGTTCCCTGCCATCCCGATCTGCTCCGACTCTCGCGCCGCCGAACGCGAGGCCGCCGCGTCCGTCGACCGCTGCTGTCCGTCGTGCCTCCAGTATAGGCCACGCCAGGGCCTCGGCCGCCCCGGCGCGGCCGCGCGCCGTGGGTGTCGGGGCGAGGTCAACGCGGCCAGCATGGCCGCGCTCGAGGTCGGCGCCGCGGCCACGGACGTGGTGACGGCGGTGCCCAGGTTGCCGCACGGAGCGGCGATCACCACCTTCTTCGACTCGTGCGCCGCCACCGCACCGTCGCGTTGCGCAGCCCAGCCGCCCGCGGGACGGGGGACGCGAGCGGGGACGAGGTCGGCAACCGGGCCAGCGGCGCCGACCGGGCGCTCCCATCGGCGCGCGGTCCGGGAGAGGAGATGAGGGGCTGGGCGATCGACCTCGGCACCACCACCACCGGCGTGGCGGCCTGGGACGACGCCGCCGACCTGCCGGTGCTGGTCGAGCTGGCGGCGGTGTGCCGGCGACCCGAGGCCGCGGACCCGCTCGAGGCGCCTCGGCTGGTGCCGTCGGCGGTGCACCTGCTCGATCGGCGCCGGCTGCGCGACCGGCTCGGCGCCTGGGCGCCACTCGAGCGCGCCCTGTTCGTCGGCCGCCGCGCCCTGATCGGCCGGCCGGCGCTGGGCTCGAACCGCGGCCTGGCGCGGCCGTGCTTCGTCCCCACCTTCAAGCACGCCCTGGCCGAGGACGCCCTGCAGGCCATCGCCCGCGGCGGCGACGCGACGCGACGCGGGTGATACGCTCGACGGGGGCCGATCGAGGGAACGGCATGAGGAGCCTGCTGCACGTCGCGGGCCTGGTGGCATGCCTGGTGCCGCTCGCGCCCGCCGTGGCCACCGACTACTTCGTCGACCAGGCCACGGGCGACGACTCGAACCCGGGCACCAGCGTCGCGGCGCCGTGGGCGACGATCCAGCACGCCGCCGACACCATGGTCGCCGGCGACACGGCGTACATCCGCGCCGGGACCTACGGCGAGCAGGTGCGGCCGCAGGCCTCGGGCGCGGCCGGCAGCCCCGTCACCTACGCCGCCTACCCGGGCGAGACCCCGGTCCTCGACGGCAGCGGCCTGACCCTGGCCGAGGGGGAGGGGCTGCTCTTCCTCGCCGCGGTGAGCCACATCCGCGTCACCGGCCTGCGCGTGGTCGACTCCGACCAGGCCGGCATCCTGGTCGACAACTCGAGCTCCATCACCATCGCCGGCTGCTCGACCTCCCAGACCGCCTCCTCCGGCATCGGCGCCTGGGGCACGACCGACGTGCTGATCGAGGGCAACCTGGTCGAGCACGCCTGCACCGGCCCGTGGCAGGAGTGCATCAGCGTCGGCAACTGCGACGGCTTCGAGGTCCGCGACAACCGGGTCCTCGACTGCCACAAGGAGGGCATCTGCCTCAAGGACGGCTCGCGCAACGGCCAGGCCTGCGGCAACGAGGTCGCCCGCGCCGCGGCGGTCGGCATCTACGTCGACGCCGAGCTCCACCACACCTTCGCCATCGACGTCTGCGGCAACCTGGTCCACGACGGCGAGGACGCCGCCTTCGCGCTCGCCTCCGAGGCCGGCACCTGGGTCCTCGACACGGTCCGGGTGGTCAACAACGTGGCGTACTCCAACCGCTTCTTCGGGCTGGACTTCCCCGTCTGCGGCGCGCCCCCGTGCCCGGTCCACGACGTCACCGTGGTCAACAACACCTTCGTCGCCAACGGCTTCGACTGGGGCGGGGGGATCTCGGTCGACAACCCGGACGTCGCCAACGTGGTCATCCGCAACAACATCGTCAGCCAGAACCTGTCCTTCCAGCTGGTCGTCGGCGTCCCCCCGGAGCTGGTGACCGTCGACCACAACCTGATCGACGGCACCCAGGACTACGAGGGCGCGACCGACGGCCTCGACCCGGTTCACGGCGACCCCCTGTTCGTCAGCGCGGCCGGGGCCGACTTCCACCTCCTCGCCGGCTCCCCGGCCATCGACTCGGGCTCGCCCGACCTCGCCCCGGCCGCCGACTTCGACGGTCTGCCGCGGCCCCAGGGCCTCGGCGTCGACATCGGCGCCTTCGAGCTCTCCGACCCGGCGGCGGTCTTCGCCGACGGCTTCGAGGCCGGCTCGACCGCCGCGTGGTCGGGCACGCTGCCCTGACCGGGCCCGGGCCCGGCTACTCCGGCCGGTACAGGCCGCGCTCGTCGGCGCCGAGCAGGCCGGCGGCGTAGCTGCGGGCGTCGACCGGGGTCAGCCGTCGCACCATCGCCTCGGTCACCACCGGGTAGTGGCGGGAGGCCTCGAGGCGCTCGACGACGCGGTCGATGGCGGCGTCGTCGAAGCGCCAGTCGGCGCTCCAGCCGGCGGTCAGCCGGTCGAGGTCGAGCACCGAGGAGTAGCTGCGCAGGCACCTCTGCGCCTCGACGTTGAAGTAGACCTCGAAGTACGACATCACCAGCTCGCGGCGGCTGCGGTAGACCGGCTCGCGGTAGCGCAGGCCGGAGCAGTTCGACTTCGCCACCGCCCCCCAGTGGCCGTCAACGCGGAACGGCACCAGCAGGTGGTCGTCGTCCCGCTCCGCGCGCAGCTCGAACACCAGCGGCGGGTAGCCGTGCAGGGCCAGGGCCGCGGCGGCGAGCATGGCGCCGTCGACGCAGTGGGCGAAGCCGTCGCGCAGCACCCGCCGCGGGCAGCGGTAGTAGTCGTCGACGCTGTAGGGGGTGGCGTCCAGGAACGCCTGCACCGCGACCGGCGTGTCGAGGTCGCGCAGCCGGGCGAGCTCGGCCCGGGTCCAGCTCGACTCAGCCATCCTCTCCTCCCGTCTCACCCGCGCCGCGACCGCCCCCGAAGCGGACCGCGACGTAGTCGTCGAGGAGGGCCAGGAAACGCTCCGCCAGCTCCTCGCCCGAGCCCTCCAGGGTCGCCACCTCGAGGCCGTCGGCGAAGACCGGGCAGCGCGGCGCCTCGCCGGTGCCGGGCAACGAGATGCCGACGTCGGCGGCACGCGACTCGCCGGGGCCGTTGACGACGCAACCCATCACCGCCACCCGCAGCGTCTCGACTCCGGGGAACCGCAGCCGCCACTCGGGCAGGCGCGCAGCCAGGTGCCGCTCGACCCGCTCCGCCAGCTGCTGGAAGACGGCGCTCGAGGTGCGGCCGCAGCCCGGGCAGGCGGTCACCGACGGGGCGAAGGCGCGCAGGCCGAGCGCCTGCAGCAGCTCGCGCGCCGCCGCCACCTCCTCCCGCCGGTCGCCGCCCGGCCGCGGCGTCAGCGACACCCGCACCGTGTCGCCGATCCCCTCGGCGAGCAGCACCCCCATCGCCGCCGCCGACCAGACCAGGCCGCGAACGCCCATCCCGGCCTCGGTCAGGCCGAGGTGGAGCGGCTGCCGGGTCTGTCCCGCCAGCGCGCGGTGGACGGCGATCAGCCGGAGCGGCTCGGCCACCTTGCACGACAGCACGACGCGGTCCGGACCCAGGCCGGCGGCGAGGGCCTGCTCGGCACCGTCCAGCGCCGACCGCACCAGGCAGCGGTCGAGCACCGCCGCGGCCGGCAGCGGCGACCGGGCGGCGGCGTTCGCCGCCATCGCCGCCGCCACCAGCTCGGGGTCCAGGGAGCCGGCGTTGACGCCGATGCGGACCGCCAGGCCGTGGTCCGAGGCGACGCGGCAGACGGTTGAGAAGTTGGCGTCGCGGCGGGTACCGCGGCCGACGTTGCCGGGGTTGACCCTGACCTTGGCCAGCGCCCGGGCGCACTCCGGCACACGGGTCAGGAGGAGGTGGCCGTTGTAGTGGAAGTCGCCCACCAGCGGCACGGCGCAGCCCGAGTCGTCGAGCGCGGCCCGGATCTCGGCCACCGCCCGCGCCGCCGCCTCGGTGTCGACCGTCACCCGCACCAGCTCGGCGCCGGCCGCGGCCAGCTCCAACGCCTGCCGGGCGGTGGCCGGCACGTCGGCGGTGGCGGTCGAGGTCATGGCCTGCACCACCACCGGCGCGCCGCCGCCGAGCTCGACGTGGCCGACGCGCACCCGGTGCGTGGTCTGACGGTGGATCGGCGACACCTCACCCCTCCCGGCGCCACATTACTCCTCCTCGCCGGGAACCGTCGCTGCCCGGCCGGAGGCGACGGGGCCCGCGAGCCGGCCGTGGGGTCGGACATCGTGCCCCACGAGTCGCATCCCGGGGTGGCGCCCCGCCACGTGGCATGCGCGAGCCCGCGCGACCCCGACCGGCCGGGAGGGCCCCGCTAGCCGCCTATGGGGATCGCGATCCTCACGGTCGAGTCAAGGTCCGCGGGACGCCTCGGAACGTGGTCGTGGTCATGGACGTGGACGTGGTCGTGGACGATGGCCGTGCGGGGTCCAGGTCCAGGTCCACGTCCACGTCCAGGTCCACGATGGGCCGCGAGCATCCGCCGCGATGCACGCCTCGACCGGCCGGGAGGGCCCCGCTAGGCGAACACCCGCGCCGGCCCGTGGCAGGGGTGGCGGCCCATGACCCCGTCGTGGCAGCGCGAGCAGTAGAAGCCCTGCTCGCAGCCGTCGTGGGTGCCGCGGTGGGCGTGGTCCACCACCACGTCGGCCAGCCGGAAGCGGGCGCGCAGGCTGGCGAGGTCGAGGACGCAGTCGAAGTAGACCCACTCCCGGCAGTTGTCGGACCACGCCTGGCCGCGGCAGGTCTCCGGGATGCCGGCGGCCTCAAGCGCCCGCTCGAGGCGGCGGAGGTGGCGGCAGGTCACGGTCGGCCGCGGCCGGTCGCGGCGGTCAGAAGCGGACGCCGAGGGCGATCGGGACGTACTCAGTCTCGCGGGTGCCGTCGACCCAGGTGTAGCGGGCCTCGAGGTAGAGCTCGGCGCCGATCGCGAGCCGCCAGCTCACGCCGACGCCGGCGTTGAAGCCGAACTCGATGCTCGACCGGCTGCCGAGGACCTCCTCCACCGGCGCCGACTCCTCCCAGCAGCCGCCCCACCACGGGTCACAGAAGATGACCGTCTCGTACTCCTCCTCGGTGGCGATGTCGACGTAGCGGCGGTAGGCGCCCACGCCCGCGACGGCGTAGAAGCCGAGACGACCCTCGGTCGGCGCGCGCCAGACCCCGTTGACGGTCAACGAACCCACCTCGGCGTGGCCCTCGAGCGTCGCCAGCTCGCCCGGGACGCCGGTCTCGACCTCCCAGCGCGGGCCGTTGAAGTCGCTCCAGGCGAGCTCGGCCATGACCCCGAGCTGCGAGTCGCTCGGCCGGAAGGTGACGCCGCCGGCAAAGCCGCCGCTGGCCTCGAGGTAGTCGGCGGCGAGGCCCAGCGGCTCGTTGTAGGTGAAGCCGGCGTGGCCCCACCAGCTCCGGTTCGCGGTCTGCGCCAGGGCTGGCCCGGCAGTCGCCACGGTCATCGCCACGAACAGCAGCACCTTCTTGCGCACCGTCCCTCTCTCCCTTCGCCCGCCCGGCCGCTCCCCGGCGGCCCGCGCCGCCCCCGCGGGGCGTCGCCCGGGGGTGACGGATCATACACCGCACCGCCGCCGGCCGCCCCGCGACCCGGCGAGGTGTGCCGGCGTCTCCGGCCGGGAGGCTGCCGTGGTCACCAGGGCGGTCGCGCGGACCTGCGGGCCCGGCCTGTCGCTGCCGGCAGTGCGGGCGGGTCTGGGGTGGTCTACACTCTGCACCCGTGACCGGCTCGCCGTCACCGATCGAGCGCGCCCGCCTGTCCCTGGAGGGGCTGTCGGTCGGCGACTCCTTCGGCCAGCAGCTCTCCACCGCCCCGGCCCTGCTCGCCCGCCGCGACGTGCGGCCCGGGCCGTGGCCCTACACCGACGACACGGCCATGGCCCTGGCCCTGGTCGGGGAGCTCGAGCGCCACGGCCGGGTCGACCAGGACGAGCTGGCGAGGGCCTTCGCCGTCGCCTTCCGGCGCGAGCCGTACCGCGGCTACGGCGCCGGCGCGGTCGAGGTCCTCACCGCCCTGTCCCGGGGCGAGCGGTGGCGCCGGGTCGCGCCCGCCGCGTTCGCCGGCCAGGGCTCGTACGGCAACGGCGCGGCGATGCGGGTCGCGCCCCTCGGCGCCTACTTCGCCGACGACCCGACGCGGGCCGCGGCCGAGGCGCGCGCCCAGGCCGCGGTCACCCACGCCCACCCCGAGGGGCAGGCGGG
>CAYTJW010000204.1:0-8003 GCA_964438135.1 uncultured Thermoanaerobaculia bacterium | reverse complement strand
GGCAGCCGCCGGCTCTCCTCGCGCAGGTCGACCCCGAGCAGGCGCGGCGCGAGACCGGACAGGAAGGCGACCACCAGCAGGGTGCCGACCAGGTAGGTCACCGCGTAGGCGACCGGGATGTTGTCGAGCTCCCGCCGCTCCTGCTCGGGCGGCAGGCCGAGGCGCTCGATGGCGTCACCGGCCGTGCCGATCACGGTCGACTCGGTGAAGGCCCCGGCCAGCAGGCCGGCGGCGGTGCCCCGGTCGTAGTGGAGCAGCCTGGCGGCGGCGTAGGCCACCGCCAGCGACGAGCCGCACAGCACCAGGGTCAGCAGCACCTGCGGCAGGGCGTTCTTCCTCAGGCCGCGGAAGAACTGCGGCCCGACCTTGTAGCCGGTGGCGAACAGGAAGAGGTCGAAGAAGACCGTCTTGACCGTGCCCGGCACGTCGACGTCGAGCTGGCCGATCAGGACCCCGGCGAGCAGCGTGCCGACGACCGTGCCGAGGGTGAAGCCGCCGACCTTGAGCCGGCCGAGGACGAAGCCGACCGCGAGGGTGAGGAAGACGGCCAGCTCCGGGTGCTGCCTCAGGGCGTCGACGAAGAAGGTCATGCGCTCGTCCCCCCGGACCGGGCAGGGACCCCACGGCCGGCCGCGGCGTCGCCCCGCCCCGCGCCCCAGGCTACCACGCCCGCCCCGGCCCCCATCCGCGCGAGCGCTACGGAAAACTACGGCCAGCGGGTGGTGCACGGCTACCGGCTGGTGCAGCCGGCCAGCGACATGCTGCTCGGCTGGAGCAGGGGCCCGAAGGGGCGCGACTACTTCTTCCGCCAGCTCCGGGACGTCAAGATCGCGCCCCGGGTGGAGACCTTCGGCCGGGCCGAGCTGACGCTGTACGCCGAGTGGTGCGGCCGGGCGCTGGCGCTCGCCCACGCCCGCTCGGGGGACGCGGTCGTCCTCACCGGCTACCTGGGCCGGAGCGACGCCCTCGACCAGGCGCTGGCGAGGTTCGCCGTCGCCTACGCCGACCAGGACGAGCAGGACCACGCCGCCCTGGCGCGCGCGGTCAAGCAGGGCAAGGTCGAGGCGGTCTTCGAGCCGGAGGGGTAGGCGGTGCGGGCGGTCACCCCCGCCCCAGCCGCTTGGCGAGGTCGGCCTTGTCGACCGCCTTCGCGAGCGCCTCGTCGGCGTCGACCGTGCCGGCGGAGACCAGCGCCGCCAGCGAGTCGTTGAGGAGCTGGTTGCCGGCCGCCTTGCCGGTCTGCATCACGCTGACGATCTGGTGCGCCTTGCCCTCGCGGACCAGGTTCGAGACCGCGGCGTTGACGACCAGGATCTCGAGCGCCGCCACCCGGCCGCCCCCCTTGCGGCGGAGCAGGTTCTGGCACACCACCCCCCTGAGCACGTCGGCCAGGGTGGCGCGGACCCCGCTCTGCTGCTCGGCCGGGAACAGGTCGACGATCCGCTCCACGGTCGAGACCGCGGTCGAGGTGTGCAGGGTGGCGAGCACCAGGTGGCCGGTGTTGGCGGTCTCCAGCGCCATCGACACCGTCTCGACGTCGCGCATCTCGCCCACCAGGACGACGTCGGGGTCCTCGCGCAGCACGGCCTTGAGGGCGCGGGCGAAGCTCTGCGTGTGGGCGCCGACCTCGCGCTGGTTGACCATCGCCCGGTGCGACGGGTGGACGAACTCGACCGGGTCCTCGATGGTGACGATGTGGTCGGCGCGGCTCGAGTTGATGCGGTCGACCATGGCCGCCAGGGTGGTCGACTTGCCGCTGCCGGTGGGGCCGGTGACCAGGACCAGGCCCTTGGGGAGGTCGCAGAAGGCCGCCACCACCGCCGGCATGCCGAGCTGCTCGAGCGGGATGATCGCGGCCGGGATGTGGCGGAACACCGCCCCCACCCCGCCCTCGTCGCGGAACAGGTTGACCCGGAAGCGGGCCAGCCCGGGGATCGCGTGGGCGAAGTCGGCGTCGTTCGAGGCGGCGAGCTCCGCCCGGCTGCGCTCGGGCAGGCCCGCGCCGAGCAGGCTCATGACCGCGTCGGGGCCGAGGCGGGGGGTGTCCGCGATCTCGCGCATCTCGCCGTCGACCCGCCAGCGCGGGCGCTGACCGCCCGCGAGGTGGAGGTCCGAGGCGCCCTCCTCGACCATGGCCCGCAGCAGCCGCTCGAGCAGCGCCGGCTCGGGCGCCACCGCCTCCGCCCTCGCCTCGGCGACCCCGGCGTGGGCGCCGAGCAGGCCGTCGAGCCGGCGGGCCTCGAGGTGCACGGGTCGCAGCTCCATGCCGGGCAGGTGGGTGCGGAGGCGCCCGAGCAGCCCCGGGCTCGGCTCGTCGGCGAGGCCGACCGTCACCGTCGTGCCCGCCATCGCCAGCGGCACCACGCGGTGGCGGACCATGAAGTCGCGCGGCAGCAGGTCGAGCAGCCCGCCCCGCGCCACGAGCTCCGGGTCGGCCTCGGGCAGGGGGGCCTGGCCGACCGCTTCGACCAGCCTCTCGGCCAGGATCCTGGCGAGCTCGAGGCCGAAGGACGGCACCCGGTCGGCCATTTCCTGGAGGAAGCCGGGGGAGAAGCGGACCACGGTCGAGCGGGCCGCGGCCGCGATGGCCGCCGGGCTCGGCCGGCCGACGAGCAACCCGGCGATCCCGACCACCTCGCCCGGGCCGAGCCGCGCCAGCTCGACCGGCTCGGCCCCGCCCGGCGCGGACAGGACGAGCCCGAGCTCCCCGCCAAGCACGACGGCGAGCGCGGAGGGGACCTCGCCCTGGCGGACCAGCTCCTCGCCCGCCTCGAGCTGGAGCAGGTGCGCCTGGCCCGCCGCGTCCCGGAGCTGGCCGTCGTCGAGAGACCGGAAGACGCGCGCGCGCCGCAGCACGCCGACCACCCTGTCGAGCGCCTCGCCCTGGATCGCCATCGTCTTCACGGTGTCCCTCCCCGGGTCCTCCCCATCCTCGCCCGCCTCGGCCCCGGACGCAACACGGGCCCGGCGGCGGCGCCGGGCCCTCCTCTTCACTCGGCTTGCCGGCGGCCAGGAGGCGCCGGGGCGGTGCGTCGCCCGTCACTTCTTCCCGGCCGGCGCGGGCGGGAAGCTCGCGAGCAGCTTCTCGGCCACGAACTCGACCCGGTCGCCCGGCGGGTTGCGGTTCTCGACCGCCCCCTGCACCTGCCCGGTCCACACCAGCTGCTTGGTGCGGCGGTCCACCACGTCGATCACCAGGGTGCCGTCGGCGACGACCCGAGCCACGCCCGTGCCCACCCCGGCGCCCGGGTAGCCGGGCCAGTAGCCGTAGCCGTAGACGCCGAAGCCGGCGTAGGAGTCGATGCGCAGCTCGCGCTCGACGCTGATCCAGTAGGTCAGCAGCAGGTCGGCCTGGGGCATCACCGGCGCGCGCTCGAGGCCCTTGGCGGTGAGCACGTCGTCGACCACGCGGCGCAGGCGGATGTCGAGGTGCTCCGGCAGCTGGTCGCCCGGCTCCGCGCCGGTCCGCTCGAGCCACGTGAAGCTCCGGTAGGCGCCGAAGTCGACCTCGCGGTTCCAGTCGCTGGACACGGTCAACGAGGAGCACCCGGCGAGCGCCAGCACCAGGCCGAGGGCCGCCACGTTCATCACCCGAGCCGCGTTCGTCGCCACGTCTGCCTCCCCGTCCAAGAAGGGCGCGGGGCGCCGCGCGGGCGCCCCGCCGTCGGTCCTCAGAGCTCGAGCTAGAACCGGATGCCGAACGCGATCGGGATGAACTCGGTCGCCTCGGGGGTGTCGACCCAGTGGTAGCGGGCCTCGAGGTAGAGCTCGGTCGAGTAGCCCACCTTGAAGGTGGTGCCGATGCCGAGGTTGTAGCCGACCTTGGTGGTCGACTCGTCGTACAGCACCGCGTCGACCGCCACCGGCTCGTACCAGCAGTAGCCCCACCACGGGTCGCACCAGTAGATCCAGTCGTAGCCGGCCGGGGTCGTGACCTCGACGTTGCGCCGGTAGGCGCCGAGGCCGGCGACCGCGTAGAAGCCGACCTTGCCCTCGGTCGGCGCGTGCCAGGTGCCGCTCAGGGTCAGCGCCCAGACCTCGGCGTGGCCCTCGAGCAGCACGTCGTTGCCCTCCGCGTCCTCGGCCCACAGGCTGGGGGCGTCGAAGTCGTTCCAGGAGAGCTCGGTGAGGAGGCCGAACTGGGACGCCGACGGCTTCCACTCGAAGCCGCCGGTGAAGCCGTAGTCGCCGTCGACGTGGTCGGCCGTGTCGCCCATCGGCTCGGTGTAGGTGATGGCGAAGTTGCCCCACCAGTCCTTGCCGCTCTGGGCCGACGCCGGGCCGGCCACGACCAGGACCACAACCACGACCGGGAACAGGATCCGCCTCATACCCTCGATCTCCTTTCGAAGCGGCGACTGCGGTCGCAGTCGCGGCCGGGGCACTCTAGCATCGCGGGCGCCGCTCCAGAAGCTCGGAAAAATACGGACCGCGAGCGAGGCGGTCACGGCAACCGGTCGCGGCCCCCCGCCGCCGGTCGCTCCCGCAGCGTGTCGACCAGGATGGAGACGCTGACCACCAGCACCCACAGCGGGAACACCACCGGCGCCCACTCGACCGTGCCGACGCTCGCCACCAGCGCCGCGCCGAGGCCGTAGCCGAGGAACGCCACCCAGCGGGGGAAGATGGCGGTGCGGAGGCCCACCGTCGAGCAGGTGAACATGAACACCGCCGCCATCTTGACCGCGTAGACGCTGGCCGCCTGGTACACGGCGGCGCGCGCCAGGGCGTAGGCGCCGGACCGGATCAGCTCGTCGGCGGCGATGTCGAGGGCGACGAGCAGGCTGCCCGCGAGCACCGCCGAGACGAAGATGGTGGCGACGAACAGGTAGCCGCTGCCGAGGAAGACGGTGACGAAGAACCGGTCCTCGCGGCCGCCGAGGCGGTCCCGCACCACCGCGATGAACCACAGGAAGGCGATGCCCGCGAACGGGATCAGGTTGAGGGCGAAGGCGACGGTCCGGGCGTGGGCGATGACGTCCGCGGCCGGTCCGCGCGGGTCCGCCGGGATGGAGACCCTGATCAGCCCCAGGCTGGCCGCCAGCAGCACCGAGAAGAGGATGCCCGCGACCGCCGCGGCCCGCGGCGTCCTCAGGCGATGGTCGATCGGGTCGGGGCCCTGGTCCACGGCTCCCTCCGCGTGCCCGGACCACTCTAGCGGGATCCTCCCGGCCGGTCGAGGCGTGGGCGGCCACCGGGGCTCCCGCGACCCCACCTCGACGTGGACGTCGACCTGGACCTCGACCTGGACCAACTCTCGGAGGTCGCGCGAGCCGTGCGGACACACACCATCGGTCCACGTCCACGTCCAGGTCCAGGACCAGGTCCAGGACCAGGTCCAGGTCGAGGTTCGGTGCCTCCCTGCAGAGCTTGACTCGACCGTGAGGATCTCGTCCCTCGAGGGCTCCGGCGGCACCCGCCCGTGCCGGTCGAGGACCGTCACCCCCCGCCCGCGACGCGGGCCCGCGCCCGGCCGGCCTTCCCCCGGCCCCGGCCGCGTCTCGGGTACACTGCGTGGTGTCGTTCCCGCGACGAGCCGGTGGTCGGGCTGGCAGCCCGGGGAGGTGCCGATGTTCACGGAAGAGCAACGCGACGGGGTGCTCGGGTGGTCCATGCTGGGCGACGTCGGCGTCGGCCGGCCGAACCTCGGCCCGACCACCGACGTGGCCGTGTACCGGCTGATGCAGTTCGCCCTGCGGGACGTCCTCATCCGGGAGTCCGGGGTGGCGACCGCCGACCGCGTCTTCTACGAGGCGGGACGCCTTGCCGGGCGGCTGTTCTACGCCAACGTCCTCACCCGCAAGGACAGCTTCAACGACTTCGTGGCCGACCTGCAGGACAAGCTCAGGGACCTGCGGGTCGGCATCCTGCGCGTGGAGCAGGCCGACCTGGACGGCCTGACCTTCACCCTCACCGTCGCCGAGGACCTGGACTGCTCGGGGCTGCCGGTGTGCGACGAGACGATCTGCACCTACGACGAGGGCTTCATCGCCGGCCTCCTGCTGGCCCACACCGGCCGGGAGTTCGCGGTCGAGGAGGTGGACTGCTGGTGCTCCGGCGACCGCGTCTGCCGCTTCTCGGTGCGCCCCGCCTGAGGCCGCGCCGCGTGCCGAGCGTCGACCCGGCGCTGCTCGATCGGATGACGGAGGCCGTCCACCGGCTCCTCACCGGCGCCGCCCCCGAGCCGGTGGCGCTGCCCGCGGACCAGCCCGACGACGAGGTGCGCCAGGTGGTGACCTACCTCAACCGCCTGGTCGCCGAGTACGGCCGGCTGGCCGAGGTCAGCGAGGCCCTGTCCCGGGGGCACCTCGACCTGGAGATGCCGAAGGGGCGCATGGCGGTGCTGCAGTCGCTCAAGAACCTGCACGCCAACCTGCGCCACCTGACCTGGAAGACGCAGGAGATCGCCCGCGGCGACTTCACGCAGCGGGTGGACTTCATCGGCGACTTCTCGACCGCCTTCAACGCCATGACCGACCAGCTGCGCGAGGCCTTCGACACCATCAGGAGACAGGCCGCCGACCTCGAGGCGGCCAAGGAGGCGGCGGAGGAGGCGACCCGGGCCAAGTCGGCCTTCCTCGCCAACATGAGCCACGAGATCCGGACGCCGATGAACGCCATCATCGGCCTGACCCACCTGGCGCTCAAGACCGACCTCGACCCCAAGCAGCGGGACTACCTCGTCAAGGTCCACAACGCCGGCATCTCGCTGCTCGGGATCATCAACGACATCCTCGACTTCTCCAAGATCGAGGCGGGCAAGCTCGACATCGAGTCGACCGACTTCCGGCTCGACGACGTCGTCGCCTCGGTCACCACCGTCACCGCCCAGAAGGCGCAGGAGAAGGGGCTCGAGCTGCTGGTGGCGGTGGCGCCGGAGATCCCGCCCGGCCTGGTCGGGGACCCCCTGCGGCTGGGGCAGGTCGTCACCAACCTGGTCAACAACGCGCTCAAGTTCACCGAGCGGGGCGAGGTCCGGGTCCGGGCGGAGCTGCTGGAGCGGACCGGGGACAGGGTCCAGCTGCGGTTCTCGGTCGCGGACACCGGCATCGGCATGACCCGCGAGCAGGCGGCCAGGCTGTTCCAGCCCTTCACGCAGGCTGACTCGTCGACGACCCGCAAGCACGGCGGGACCGGGCTCGGGCTGACCATCTGCCGCCGCCTGGTCGAGCTGATGGGCGGCCAGATCTGGCTCGAGAGCGAGCCGGGCGCCGGCAGCACCTTCACCTTCACGGTCTGGCTCGGCGTCGGCACGGTGAGCGGCACGGTCGTGCCGGCGGAGCTCGCGCACCTGCGCCTGCTGGTGGTGGACGACAACCCCGCGGCCCGGGACATCCTCCGGGACGCCCTGCGCGACGTGGCGGAGCAGGTGGACGTGGTCAGCTCCGGGCCCGAGGCCGTCGCCGCGGTGGCGCAGGGCTGCGCCGGGCGACCCTACGACGTGGTCTTCATGGACTGGAAGATGCCGGGCATGGACGGCCTGGAGGCGACCCGCGCCATCCGCCGCGACCCGCGCGTCCCGCAGCAGCCGGCGGTGGTCATGGTCACCGCCTTCGGCCGGGAGGAGGTGCGCGAGGAGGCCGAGGGGCTCGGCATCGAGGCCTTCCTGGTCAAGCCGGTGACGAAGTCGACGCTGGTGGACGCGCTGGTGACGATGTTCGCGCCCTCAGCCGGGGAGGCCGCCCGGGCCGCCCGCGCCGCCGCGGACGAGGCGGTGAGGCTGGACGGCCTCCGCATCCTGCTGGCCGAGGACAACGAGGTCAACCAGCAGGTCGCGGTCGAGCTGCTGGAGGGCGCGGGGGCGCGGGTCGAGGTGGCGGAGGACGGGCGGGTGGCGGTGGAGAAGGTCGCGGGCGCGGGCGCCGGCGCCTGGGACGTGGTCCTCATGGACGTGCAGATGCCGGAGATGGACGGCTACCAGGCCACGGCCCGGATCCGCTCCGACCCCCGCTTCGCCGCCCTGCCCATCATCGCCATGACCGCCCACGCCACGGTCGAGGAGC